>DATLVQ010000373.1:0-7798 GCA_035577325.1 Bryobacteraceae bacterium
GATGATGCGACGACCCCTTGCCAAGGCCTCATCCGGCGAATCCCTTCCATTAGGCGACGTGAAGCATTTTCAACCTCCGGCGCCCGTGCCCGGACTTGCGCTTTCGAACCGATCACCCGTTAATGCGCTCGCGCCGCCGCCGGTCTTGGCGCCCGCGGCTATGAAACCGCCGGCCGATCTGCCGGCCGGTAAGCTGTACGATACGGCAACGATCACGTATGAGTCTGTGCGACCTCCTGCATTACAGCGCGCCTTGCAGAAGTTTCCGGGTTTGCGGCGACTGCAGCCGCCCGAAGAAGGCGAAGGGTTTGTTCCGCCCAAGCCGCGGCACGAGCTGAAGTTTCTGGTACCCGCCGCCACTGGCCGGGAAGCAGCTTTCCACAAGCCGGTCAATCTGAAGATCACCCTGGATGAATCGGGAAAGGTAAAGCGTGTGGAACCGCTTTCCAAAGGGCCCATGGCAGGAGTGGCCGCGCACGCCGCGCTTGATTGGCAGTTCACTCCAGCGCGTTGGCAGGACAAGCCGGTGGCTAGCGAGGTTATGGTGCACCTGTTCTTTGACGGCAATCCCAAATCGAGTGCAGCGAGTGGCGCCCGGCGCTAGTGGCTGGTCGCTTGACCCCGAGTTCTAGCAGCCATGCGTGAAGTCAATCTTCCCCCAAATGTTCGCGGCGGGGCGCACAATGGAGTGCTTAATAGGAATCGTCGGGGACGGTAGTGGTGCACTCCGCCAGCGTCGCAAGCCGCGCTGATAAATTAGGGTTTTGAACCTCATCGCTCAGTACACCAGCGCTTAGCACGCGATTGGTCTGTGAAGCCCGCACTCTATCCGCCTTTGCGGACGAGCTCACCGAACGACTGTTCTGCGGCGTCTCTACCAATTCCAAAGTGACCGGCGCCAAACCGCCATCGGTCATTCCCAATTGAGCGGCAGCAGCGTGAGAAAGATCGATGATGCGCGATTTCACGAACGGCCCGCGATCGTTGATCCGAACCACGACGCTCCCATTTCTATCGAGGCGGCGCACGCGCACCCTGGTGCCAAAGGGAAGCGTAGGGTGCGCGGCTGTCAACTTCTCCTGATCGTAAATCTCTCCGCTCGCTGACCGCTGTCCATGATAAGGTGCGCCATACCAGCTCGCGATACCCGTCTCGGAGGTAGTGGGCTGAACTGACTGCGCGCTCGCAGCAGTCCACAGTCCGCAAAAACACGCCACTGGCAATACGATTCGTCGCATCAACTTCGGTCCCCCTTTCCCGAACCCGCAAAGGCCAAGCAAATTATGTTCCGAATGCGTAAGAGTTGAGAACTCAAGCTTTGTATTTTTCCTTACAATCGCAAGTCGCTGTAAGAATTACCTGTTCGCGACGTTCAGAAGTGATGAGCATACAGGTTTCGATTGTCGCTGGAAGCCGGTTTCCGTTCAATCAGGCAAAGCCTCGGCGCATACGGTTAGCTATCCCTGTTGAATGTTGAAGGGAAAAGCGCCCGGCCAGGTACGTTGTTGGCCGCAACGTTCAATTGACGCTGAAACTTATCCAGCTCGCGGGGCAACACGCTCCGCAGCCGCGGTAAAAGTATCCTGCTTCAGCGTCCGGGCACACACAAGAGCCATCATCCGGAACGGTGCGGCGGGGTCCGTGAACACACGCCGATCACGTCCGAATTATGCGTTTCGAACGCTACCCCATCGAACAATGCAGATGTGCTGAGAGTCACAAATTCGGTGCCGCTCTAGTGCTTTACCTAGTTGTCGAATTTGCCAATCAGCGATCTAATCGCGACAGACGTAAAGGTTGACGAAATCCGGGAGCCCAAGGTCAATGAAAAACTTGATGTTGTGCGCGCTCTTCTTGTTTTCCGCCCTGGCTTACGCTGACAATCTCGCGCCCCAGTGCGTCGGTAGCCTGCCGTTAGCCACGTTGCTCGTGAACCAATCCGAATGCATCGATGGAAACGAGTCGGTGTCCAACTTTTGGGCTTTGTCGATCGGTGGGTCGGGAGGATCAGATCTTTCTCCTGTAGACCCCGTCGATGTGGCGTTTTTGAGTTCAACGACGGGCGCTCTCGACGCGGAGTTCAGTGGGGGATTTACAGTCAATGGCGGGAAGTCGGGGGCCGTGCGGTACGAGATCATCAGCTACGTCCTGCAAGGCCTGGGTGGCGAGTCGCTCAGTGATCTCAATCTGAGCGTCGGGGCCTTGCATCAAACCGGTGTTGGCGGCGAGGCATTGGTCTCCGAATTGGCTTACAGCAGTCGTCAGGACGGCAACTTCATGTGGGCGCTTGCCGGTGGATCGTCAAAGATGGCATTCAACCCCCCGGTGGCCGCCTTGAGAGTATTCGACGTTGTGGCGCTATACGCTCCACCGAACAGCACCGTTACGCTCGACGGATTCTCCGCTCTTGTCCATGCAGCACCCGAGCCGGCCACGCTGTTGATGCTGGGCACCGCTCTCGTTGCCTTTGTGCGCATCGCGCGTCGCCGGATATCAAACAAAGCAGCTACAGTTCGACAATACTGAGACGTAGATCGGCTATTGGTCAGCAACCATGTGCTGCCCTGTGCGCCTCCACGGCCAATCTGCTACCAGACAGAAGCCTGGCCGGCGGGTTGTGAGCCGTTTTATCGACTCTATGGCACAGTCCAGGTCCCCTTTTTCTCGTAGCCGCTGTCGGCATTCTCCATGCTTATCGCCTCCATGAAGATCGTCTTGGTTCCGGCAAAGCTCGATGTGAACGTGATATCCACCGTCACCGTCACTGTATTACCGGACCCGTTAGCCTTGTAGGAACTTCCACTGATGCTGCACTGGCTATTTTGTATGGTTGAAGCCGTTCCCGGGTAAATGAAGTTCCATCCGGAAGCATCGTCGCTGGCTAACCAGAGCCGTCCGCCTCCTCGCTCGATATATAACCAGCAAGCATGTGTACCGCTCAAGCTCGAGTTAAACAGCACATGTCCTCCTTGCACGTCCAAGTACCCGTCCACGCTGGAAGCCGCAAACGTGAACGTCTGGCTCAAGCCGCTGCCTGACGATGGCGTGACTGATGTAGCAGGAGCCGTCGGGCTGCGCACAATCAGAGTGACCTTAGCTGTGTGGCTCAGTCCGCCGCCCGCACCCGTAAAGGTCAAGGTATACGTGCCCGGAGGCGCTGAACTCGAAGGTTCGACATAGAAGCTGACGGATTGGGAACTGGTAGTTTGAATGGACGGACAACTTGTAGTGCCGTAATCTGTGATGGTGTTCGGCGGCAAGCCACTCAAGGTACAGTTTACTTGGCTGGCGAAGCCGTTCAGTGCTGTCACTGTCACGGTGAGAGTCCCTGAACGTCCGGCCGTCACCGTCAGGGAAGTTGGCGCGACCGCGAAAGTGAAATCCGGTCCGCCGGTGCTGGTGTTCACCGTCCAGCTGCCCTTGATCTGATACCCCGTATCCGAGCCTGTGTTGCTCACCGCGCGCAGGAAGATGTTCTTCGTCCCGGCAAACTTTGAGGTGAACGTCAACGAAATGATCAGCGTCATGGTGTTGATCCCATCGAAGTAGGCCCTCGTCGTACTTCCAGAGAAGCTGCACTGGCTGTTCTGCACAGTGACATCCGGCCCGCCGTCGCGTGAAACCTGAACGTTACTCCACGTTGAGGCATTATCGCTGGCCAACCACACGTCGGCGCCAATCGAATTCGCCTGAACATACAGCCAACACGCGTTCGTTCCGCTGAAGTTCGCGCTGAACAGGACATTAAATCCCCTGATGTCCTGGTAGCCGCTCGTATCCGAAACGGTCACGGTAAAAGTCTGGCTCCACCCATTTCCCGAGGATGGGCTGATCGAAGCCGTCGGCATCGCCGCCCTGAGAACAGCCGGCGACAGAGCGACAACACCCAGCGCCAGCAACACACACACGACCTTGCGCATCTTCTATGGCCTCCTGAAAGCCCGCCTGCCAGCTATGTCGCCGGCTGGGTTGGCACTCAAGAAGCAAACTCGTAGCCAGCGTCGGCATCGTCACCAAAACGCGTGCTGCTTTTGCTGGCAAGAGACAATGCGCGATGCTTTTGGTAAGCAAGAACACAATGTATGTTGCCTCCGTGAACCGACACAAGGCGCGGGGGCGCGCCAGCACACACCCGAGATGCCACTGAAATATTCCAGGAAAGGTGAGCATGCCCAAAACTCTACGCTAGAATTTGCCATCCGAAGCGTCACTCTGTGGGACTTACGCGTACCGCGACTAAGTGTTGTAGAAACGGGTGTTTTTTGGCACGTTCAAGGAAAGGCGAATTTACGTAAGCGGATACGGAAGGCGCACCTCGCGCTACAATTAGTTTCAATATCCTCCAGAGGGTTGCATCACCGAACACAAGAACAGGGGCGTAAATAATGCTGTCGCGGTACCGCGTGAAAGCTCCGCTGTCGGCCATCCTGGACAAGCCAGGAGGCCAGAACATCTCGATAACCATCCCCATCGGAGCCATGCTTCTTGATTCTCCGCACACCGCCACCACTCTGCCCGGCATGGCGGGTGTGTATTGGGAAGGGCTGCACTACTCGGTATTCCTCGACGAACTCCTTAAGAGTGTGGAGATTGTCCAAAGCGCCTGATCCAGCCGCGTGAGGAACCCGCGCATTCGCTTGGTTTGAGGCCGGTCGTTCGGAAGTCAGTCTTCTTGGCCGAATTATCGATTTGGACGAAAGTCGCCTACTTGCGGAAGTCCCACCCGCGCAGTCCAATCACACCCCTCGCAAGTTTCCACCCATCCTGCCCTCAATAACATCCACTCTCACGCGCCTTCAAATCCGACCCACTCGTGCTAGCTCTTAGCTGAGACCCAACCATGCCTACTGAAGCCCAAATCAACGCCAACCGTCTGAACGCCCAAAAATCCACCGGCCCCAAATCCCCCGAAGGCAAAGCCGCCTCTTCCCTCAACGCCCTGAAATCCGGCATCGACGCCTGGTCCCATATCATCCCCGGCGAAGACCCCGCCGAACTCGAAGCCCTCACCGCCGCATTTCACCTCCACTACCGCCCCGCCGGCCCCACCGAACTCTCCCTTGTCGACACCCTCATCTCCACCGAATGGACCCAGCGCCGTCTCCGCCGCATCGAAGCGCAACTCTGGAATTACCAGGTCGAATGCCTCGACAAGAATCTTTCTCACGCCGATTTTATCGACGCCGCCATCCAGCACAATTCCCCGCTCGGCCATGCCTTCCAGGACGCTCTCGAGCCCCTTTCTCGCCTCCAGCGCCGCATCGACGCTACCAACCGCATGTTCCTCCGCACGCTCAAAGCTCTCCAGGATCTCCAGTCCGCCGCGGCTTCCGAACCGCCCGCCGCCGTGCCGGATCAACCACTTCCGCCGCAAATTGGCTTCGTTCCGCAAACTGCCCCCGAATCCGGAGAAACGCCTCGCGCGAGCCACGAAAATATGGCGGCGTCAGGAAAACGCTGGCGATCCGGTTCCCGCGCGCCCGATTGTGTTATCGTCCATGAGGAGAAAAATCTGGCGTGTTCGACCTCTCGCTGGAAGTCTTGCGCGTAGTAGAAGATGCGGCCATCGCGTCGGCGCGCACCATGGGGATGGGAGACCCGCACACCGCCGATCAAGCGGCCGTCGAAAGCATGCGGCGCTGCCTCGATAACATCGCCATCGACGGCACCATCGTAATCGGCGAGGGCGAGCGCGACAAAGCGCCGATGCTCTATATCGGTGAAAAGCTCGGCTCGGCCAAAGATCAGCCCGGCGCGCTCACCGTGGATATCGCGGTCGATCCACTCGAGGGCACCAATCTCTGCTCAACCGGCGCTGGCGGCGCCATCACCGTGCTCGCGGCCGCCGAACGCGGCGGTCTGCTGCACGCGCCCGATTGCTACATGGAAAAGATCATCGTCGGCCCGGCGGCGAAGGGCGCGGTCGATCTGGACGCGCCGGTGAAACATAACTTGAAGTCGATTGCCCGCAGGCTGCAGCGCGGTGTGGATGATCTCGTGGTGGTCGTGCTCGACCGCCCGCGTCATCAGAAGCTCATCGCCGATATCCGCGAAGGCGGCGCGCGCATTCGCCTGATCAGCGATGGCGATCTCTCCGCCGGAATCGCGGCGGCCGTCGCCGGTACCGGCGTGCATGCGGTGATGGGCTCGGGCGGGGCTCCCGAAGGCGTACTCACCGCCGCCGCGCTGCGCTGCCTGAATGGGGAAATACTCGGACGTCTGGTCGTCAAGGACGAGCAGCAGCGCGAGCGCATGCAGGTCATGGGCATTCAGGACGCGCGGAAGATTTACGGCACGCAGGAACTGGCGCCCGGCCGCCAGATTGTCTTCGCCGCCAGCGGCGTCACCGACGGCAATCTCCTGAAAGGCGTCCGCTTTTTTGGCGACGGCACCCGGACGCAGTCCATCGTTATGACGCTCACGCCGGCGCGCGTGCGCTTTGTGGATACAGTACATTTGGAGAATAAGCCGGACGTGAAGGTATGGTTCCGATGAGCCTTTATAGCGCCCTTTTCGGGAACCTTTCCGAGGCTCCTTTCGTATTGTCCGGGAAAGGGAAACACATGAAGCAAAACCATTCGCGCAAGGGCGGAGTCTTGGCCGGTTTATTGGTGGCCGTTTTGATTCTGGCGGCGCTGGCTGTCGTGGGTGTCTTTATGGCCGGCGTCTATTTCGCCGAAAACATCCACGTGGAAAAAACCAGGAGCCCGCACGGTGACACCGTCAAAGTCGATACGCCCATTGGCTCGATGCGCGTGCGGGCCCATGAGAAGCTCGATCCCAAGCTGATCGGCGTGCCCATCTATCCCGGCGCCATCCGCGAAGACGAGCATGGCGGTGGCGCCAGCTTCGAGTTCGACTCCGATTCCAGTCACAAAGAGTTCGCCGTCATGGCGGCCGAATACTCCACCGACGACTCCGTCGATAAGGTGAAGGAGTTCTACCATCGCGAACTGCCGCACTGGATGATCAGCAAATCGCGGCACGGCAGCTTACAGATGGAATATACCGAAGACGGCTACAAGCGCATCATCGCAATCCATGAGCAGGATGGCAGAACCCGGATCGGGCTTGCGTCCGTGGGTGAGCCTGCGTCAAACTAAAATCAGTAGAGTCTTTTCACCTCAATGGTCGAGTCTTGCACCTGCGGCGCGCAGCTGCCGCCCGACGCTCGTTTCTGTCACAAATGCGGAAAGCCGCAGCGCGACGAGCCGGAGGCGCGCCTGCTGGCGGATGAGTCGGCCCCCCTTGCCGTCCCGGCGCCATTCGTACAAGCCGCCGCGCCGGCGCCTCTTGGTTTCCAAAATCCGATTGCCCTCCGCGTAGGCCTGCTCGCCGCCGCTCTTGTCTGCCTCACCATGATGATCCCGGTGGTGCAATACATGTCGGTCCTCTGGTGGCTGGGAGCCGGATATTTTTCGGTGTGGATCTACAAACGCCGTACCGGCCAGCGGCTGAATGTCCGCGGCGGCGCGCGCATGGGCTGGATCACGGGCTTGCTGACTTGCGCGCTGCTCAGCCTCCTGTTCACGTTTCTGATGCTGGCCATTCAGCAGGCCGGTGGAATCGAGGCGCTGAAAAATGGGCTCAAAGATTTCGCCGTTCAGCAAAGCCGCGTGGATGACGCCATCAAGGTCCTGCAGAATCCTCTCGCCATCCTTCGTTCACTGGTCGAGATGTTCGTCGTCCTGACGCTGACCTGCATGGCGGGCGGCGCGCTCGGCGCAAAGATCCTGAGCAAGGATTAAGCCGTGATTCCGGAAGGAGCAGTATGCGGAAGATATTGCAGCATGCTCTA
>DATLVQ010000374.1:0-6216 GCA_035577325.1 Bryobacteraceae bacterium
TATTTATTTGCGGCATACTTTCTTAGCTCGAGTTTGGCCACGTCTTCACGATGCACTTCATCGGGGCCATCGGCCAGCCGCAGCGTGCGGCTGTTGGCCCACGCGGCCGCGAGCCCGAAATCGTCCGACACGCCGGCGCCGCCATGAATTTGAATGGCGCGGTCGAGCACGCGCAGAGCCACGTTCGGAGCCACCACCTTGATCATAGCGATCTCCGTGCGCGCGGCTTTGTTACCGGCGGTATCCATCATCCAGGCGGCTTTGAGCGTCAACAGTCGTGCCTGATCGATTTCCATGCGCGAGTTAGCGATATCGGCGCGGACCGTGCCGTTCTCTGAAAGCTTGCGGCCGAAGGCCACGCGCGACCCGGCGCGGCGGCACATTTCTTCAAGCGCGCGCTCTGCCACGCCGATGAGCCGCATGCAATGGTGAATGCGGCCGGGCCCGAGGCGGCCCTGCGCGATCTCAAAGCCGCGGCCTTCACCCAGCAGCATGTTGGCAGCGGGCACGCGCACGTTGACGAAATCGACCTCACCGTGGCCGTGCGGGGCGTGATCGTAGCCGAAGACAGAAAGCATTCGCCGGATGGTCACGCCGGGCGTGTCGAGCGGTACGAGAATCATGGATTGCTGCTGGTGGCGGGGCGCCGAAGGATCGGTCTTTCCCATGAAGATGGAGATTTTGCAACGCGGATCGCCGGCGCCGGATGACCACCATTTACGGCCGTTAATCACGTAGTCGCCGCCATCGCGAACGATACTGGCGCGAATATTGGTGGCATCTGAGGAGGCCACGTCCGGTTCAGTCATGCAGAAGCAAGAGCGTATCTGACCAGTAAGCAGAGGCTTCAGCCAGCGCTGTTTCTGCTCTTCGCTGCCATAACGCACCAGTACTTCCATGTTCCCGGTGTCCGGCGCGGAGCAGTTGAAGACCTCCGGCGCGAGCGGCGACCGGCCCATTATTTCGCACAGTGGGGCATACTCGAAGTTAGACAAACCGGCGCCGTACTCTTTGTCCGGGAGGAATAAGTTCCACAAACCAGCGGTGCGGGCCTTGGGTTTCAACTCCTCGACGATGGCAGTTGGCTGCCAGCGTTCACCTGTATCGATCTCTTCGTGATAGCGCTTCTCGTTAGGATATATGTGCTCGTTCATGAACGCGCGCAAGCGAACTTCAAGCTCATGAACGTGCGGCGGGAATTCGAATAACATACAGGATGTTTGCAACAATACCACATGGTCTCGACATGCAAATCGGAATCATAGGCGCGGGCGGCGCCACGCGCGGTATTCATTTGCCCGGCTTCGAGCTGTGCGCCGATGCGGAGGTGACGATGATTTGTGACGCCGATCGCGAGGCCGCGCGCGCGACGGGCGTGAGGGAAGCGTGTACGGATTACAAGGAGGTGTTGGCGCGCCGGGATATCGAGGCCGTTGTGGTAGCGACACCTAATTTTCTGCATCGCGACATCGTTCTGGCGGCGCTGGCAGCCGGCAAGCACGTGCTTTGCGAAAAGCCGCTGGCATTGAATCGGGAGCAGGCCGAAGAAATGCTGCGCGCGGCTGAGCGCGCCGGCCGTGTGCACATGACGGCATTCACATACCGATTCACGCCCGCAATCCAGTACGCGCGGCAGCTCGTCGAAAAAGGAGAACTAGGCCAGCTGTGCACGGTGCGCGCGGCGTATCTAATGGCGCTCGCCGAGCACGTGCTGGGATGGCGGTCGGAGAAGCGGTTCGCGGGATCAGGCGTACTGGCGGATATCGGGTCGCACCTGGTGCACATCACGCAGTATCTGGCGGGCAACATCCGCGCTTTGACGGCGTGCGAGCGCCGGTTCCGCGACGATCCGGCGTCCGATGTCGAAGATTGGATAGCTTTTCTGGCCGAGTTCGCAAACGGCGCCACCGGCACGTTCGAAATTTCGCGCGTCGCGCCCGGCCGGGGCGCGGGTATCACAGAAGACATTTTCATCGAGCTTTACGGCACCAAGGGCAGTATTGTCTTTTCGCTGCAGGACCCCTGGGGATTGATGGCCGCGCTCGGTGAGGAGGGGCTCGATCCGACGCGGCCGCTGCGGCATTACGGCGTTCCGCAAGAGCACTTGAAAATAACCGGCTCGCCGCGCGACGTGATGGCGCACGACCGGCGCTGGGGTTACCGCTACGATCAGGCGTTTCAATTTGTCGAAAGCGTAAAGCGTGGAGAAACGCGCGCGCCTTCGTTCGCCGATGGCCTGCGATGCCAGGCCGTGCTTGACGCTGCGCTGCAATCGGCCCGTGAAAAATGCTGGGTCAAGGTGGCGTGATGCGCGCGTGCAGGTGCATCATAGCGGCCGTGCTGCTCACCGGATGCGGAAACGAGCCCCCGGTGCTGACGGTCGCCATCAATGCCGGTGTGGAAGGCGATGCGCTGAAGGCAGCGGCTGCCGAATGGGGCGCGCGGAACCGCATGCGCGTCGATATCGTCGAACTGCCTTACGCGAACCTGTTCGAGAAGGAACTGCTCGATCTCACCAGCCGCACGGGAGCATACGACATCGTCATGATGGACGATCCATGGTTTCCACGGATGGTGGAGAACGGCCAGCTCACGCCGCTCGAGAAGCAGCCAGACGCGGACTTCCTCGCGAGTTGTCTCGACGTGTGCCGCGAGCCATATCGAATGGGCGCGTTCTATGCTTTGCCGTACGTGGGCAATTCACAGCTTTTCTTCTATCGCAAAGATCTGTTTGACAAGTACGGTGTGGCGACGCCGGCAACGTGGAATGAGGTGTTGGGGGCGGCGAAGAAGATAAGCGCGGCGGAAAAAATATTCGGGTACGTGATGCGGGCGGCGCCGGGCAACGCAGTAATCACCGATTTCATGCCGCTATTCTGGGCTTTCGGCGCCGAGATCTTCGATAGCAATGGACACGCGGCGGTGGCGACTCCGGAAGCTGTAGAATGCGTGCGATTCATGCTGGAGCTGGGGAAATATTCGCCGCCGGGATACACCGGGTTCAATGCCGATGAGGTCTCCGGGCACCTGCTGCAATCGACTGCCGTCATGAGCATTAATTGGCCCGCGTGGATCGCGGCCATGGACGATCCGGCACGCTCGAAGATCCCCGGCAAGATTGCGTTCGCGCAAATGCCGTCGGCGCGCCGGAAAGGCGTGGCGGAGCTGGGTTCGTGGCTGCTCGGAATTCCGGCGGGATCGAAGAACAAAAGACGGGCGGCTGAGTTCCTGTTCTGGGTGACGGCGCCCGAGCAGATGAAGCAAGCTGCATTACGCGGTAATCCGCCGACGAGGCGCAGCGTGTTTCTCGACCCTGAACTGAGGGCACGCTTTCGGGCGTTCCCCGCGCAATTGGCATCGCTCGAATCCGCACGCCCGCGCCCACGTACGCCATTGTGGAATGAAATCGAGAACGCATTCGGCATACGCATCTCACAGGCGAACTCTGGAAGCGCTACGCCGGAGGAAGCTTTGCAACGCGCCAATCAAGAAATTGAGGCCATCGTACAGCGCGGAAAATGATCCAGACCTTGCGGAGATTGTGGCCCGGCGTGCCCTGGGTGGCGCCCACGGTTGTGTTGCTGCTCGCTCTGACGATCTACCCACTGGTTTATTCCGTGAAGGTGAGCCTCACGGGACCGGCGGGCTTCAGCCTGGCGAATTATACGCGGCTCGTGCAGGACCGGCTTTTCCTACAAGCGCTGGCACAGACACTGCTGTACACAGCGGCCGCACTGGCGATTGAGTTTGTAGTGGGGCTCGCGCTGGCCCTGCTGATCGATTCGCTAGGGCGCGGCCGCGCATTCTTCCGCGCCGGATTACTGGCACCCATGCTGCTACCGCCGGTGGTGGTGGCGGTGATCTGGCGTCTAATCTACAACCCGCAGTTTGGCGTGCTGAACGGCACGCTGCGCGGAATAGGCGTCAATACAACCGCGCTCACCTGGACATCCGGCGAGGGAGGCGCGCTGGCATCGGTGATCTTAGTAGACATCTGGGAGTGGACGCCGTTCCTGTTTCTTCTGCTGAGTGCCGGTCTGCAGGCGCTTCCGCACGAGCCGCTCGAAGCGGCGCGCATGGATGGCGCATCGTCGTGGCAGGTATTCCGCGACGTCATGCTACCGCTGCTGAAGCCGGTGATGATGCTGGCGATCCTGCTGCGCGCCATGGACCTGCTACGTATCTTCGACCAGATTTTCATTCTGACGCAGGGCGGACCAGGCTTCGCCACCGAAACCGTCAGCTTGTATATCTATCGCACGGCATTTCGCTTTTTCAATTTCGGTTACGCCGCCGCCATGTCGTTTCTCGGGCTCGGACTGACGATTGTGTTCGCCAGGTCGTTGATGCGAATGATGCAGGTGTCGCGGGTGTCGAAATGAAATCGGCAGTCAAATATGCGCTGGCGCTTCTCGCGCTCGTCACTGCCGTGGCGCCGATCTACTGGCTGTTTACTATTTCGATCAAGCGCGAGATCGATCAGTTCGCTGTTCCACCGCTGTGGTTTCATTTCGAGCCAACAGCGCGGCACTACGTGGATTCGTTCAGCGATGGAAATCTGGCGCGCTCGCTTTGGAATTCGACCTTCGTCGCGAGCCTCTCAACACTGATCGCGATGCTGCTCGGCGTCCCGGCCGCCTACGGTCTCGAACGTTTGCGCTGGCCTCGCGACTGGAGCCGGAAAATCGGTTTCTGGATTCTATCCACGCGCATGCTGCCACCCATCGTGACCATCGTGCCGCTGTTTCTGATGCTGCGCGGAGCCGGCCTGCTCAACTCGCGCGCGGGGTTAATCCTCGTCTACACCGCCTTCAATTTGCCCTTCGTGGTTTGGATGATGCAAGGCTTTTTCCGCGAAATCCCGCGCGAACTGGAAGAGGCAGCCGTAATGGACGGCGATTCGCGGATGGGCGCTCTTGTGCGTGTTGTGCTGCCAGTCGCCAAGCCGGGACTGGCGGCGACCGTCGTATTCTGCCTGATCGTGGCGTGGAATGAATTTCTGTTCGCATTGATCTTGACCCAGACGGCCGCATCCACGACGCTGCCGGTGGCCATTGCGGCGCGCGTGACGCAATACGAGATCAAATGGGGCGCGATGAGCGCAGCCGGGGTTGTGGCCATGGCTCCAGTGCTGGTTTTCGCAGCACTCGCGCAGCGGTACCTGGTGCGTGGCATGTCGCTCGGCGCGGTCAAAGGCTAGATCCGCCGCTGGCGAGGCAGGGCACGCGACGCACACCTCTCGAGCCGAAAATGATTTACTGAATGGTGCTTTGCCCTTCCACACCCAGATCGTCTGGAATCACGTTGCGATTGATATGGCGGTCGAGGTCAATTACATACGTCTCCTTAGCCTCGATCAGGACGGGCGAGTGCGTGGCGGTGATGATGCGGAACTTCTTCTGGTCGACCAGTTCCATCAGCATCTTGAGAATGCGCCGCTGGTTGGAAACCGAGAGTGCCATTTCGGGCTCGTCGAGCAGGAGGACGGTGCTGTCGGGGAAGCTCGGAAAGGTCTCGTGAAACAGCGAGAGCATCACTTGACCGTGGCTGGCCACCTGGACGAACTCCTTCATTTCAGGCTGATGGTCGAATAATTCCGGATGAGCGCGCGGGTTGTGCTGCTCGGCATCGAAAAGCAGAACCTGATCGGCCGTGGTCATGCCGCCCTCGAGCCGGTAAACGTATCCATCAATCTTGTCGTTACGCAGCGCGTAATAAATGGCATGCAGCAGGGTAGATTTGCCACAACCATTTTCGCCCGTAAGCATGATTAACGGATGTGACAAATCCACAATCATCGGCATGTGGAAGTTAAGGTTGGCGAAGATAGGATGAGCCAGAATCTTGAGGAACATATGGGGCGACACCTCAGCATAGCTTAAGTGGGCCGTGGCCTTACGATCATTCGGGTAAGCGTCAACTGCAAATATCGAAGACCGGCAATTCAGGCCGGTTCCGTGGCCTATCCCGGTCGTTGTTTAAATCGCGCGCGCATCACCTTCTTATCGAACTTGCCGACGCTGGTCTTGGGAATTGCGTCCACGAACAGCACATCGTCGGGCAGCCACCATTTGGCGAAACGCGGCTCGAGGAATGCAAGGATCTCTGCTTTCGTGACTCGGTCCTGAAACTGGGGCTTGGGAACGACAACGGCCATGGGCCGCTCCACCCACGTTGGATGCTCCACGGCAACAACGGCTGCTTCCAGAACTTTGG
>DATLVQ010000375.1:0-3742 GCA_035577325.1 Bryobacteraceae bacterium
GCGAAATACCAAACGGCGTCTTGCGATAAATCCATTTCTTACCGTGTGCGTCGGTGAAGCGGTAGGTATAGGGTTCGACTTCGACGGCTCCCGCTGGGATGGTGACGTCCTGCACCTTGTTCGGCGCAGGCTTTGCTTTCTTAGGGGCGGGCTTATCGGCGGCGGTTGCCCCCGCAACGCACACCATCAACAACGTACAGATTTTGAGCTTCATCTCGTTTCTCCTTTGAAATCCGCTATTGAATCAACGGCTGTGCAGCTATCTCTCTATTGCGGGACCCACCTGCAGGAATCGCCGAACGGTGTAGGGGTCACTAATTTCTTGTATCCATCGGCCACGGTGCCGGCGGGCGAAGCATCGCCAGGCTGGCACGCACGGATTCCCTTTGCCACTTCAACGCCGGGAACCGGTTCGCCTTTTTTCTGGGGCTCCTGTGATGGCGCCACGACCCCGTTAACCGGTTTGGGTCGCGTTGCTACGCCAACTGAAGGCGCCTGCGCTGGACCCGCGCGATCGATCATTTCGTCGATCTTCCTGGTCACTTCTTTACCTTCCCAGGCCAGAGTGATTTCGTCACGATTCACCGCAACCAGGGTAAACTCGCCAATCTTGTCGCCGGGCCGGACGCCTACATGCTTCAAGTCCGGCTTTTCGCTCATGATGGCGGTAGTCCCATCCAACAGGTTCATCACGCCATAAAGAGCGGGCAGCTTTGGCATGGGCTTTGGAACTTCCGGTTTTACTTCCACCACGACGGTCGGATTGCGGTCCTTAGCGAAAAGCATCTTCTCGGCGATGTTGGCATAGCTGGTGGCCAGCACCGGCTCGATGCGCGGATCGGGGGTCGCATTGTCAACCGACCGCGGAGCCATGCGCCGGCCGAGAACCGCCTGCTCACGCGTGCGCACCGCCACCCAGGCTTCCCGCAAACGCCATACGCCAGCCCCTATTGCCACCAGCAGAACGGCGTTCAGTAACAGCAGCTTGTTCTTCAAAACGACGCCAGCCCTCTCTTCGCCGGCACCAGATTGCGGGGGACTACACCCGCCAGCGTCAAGCGCACGCTCAACGATTTTTCCTTGGGATTCGCCGATGCAATGCGGACTTCCTTGGTAGCGATCAACTCTGTTTCCTTGGTTAGCGCGGCGAGAAAATTCACGATCTGTTCGATGCGACAATCGAAGTTCACCGAGACGGCGGCTTCGCCGTATTCATCGCCCATGGGACTTAATTCGGGGAACTCGCCGCCGCGCACGTCGATCCCCTCGCCTTTACCCACGCGCCGGATGGTTTCTAGCAAATGCGCCTGCGCCTGCTGCGCCGTGGGAGCGTGAATGATGCCCTTTTCGCGAAGTTCGGCTTGCGCCTTCAGATTCTTAAGCAAGTTTTGCTTGGCCGGAACCGTAGCCGCCGCCTGGCGCACGCGCATGAGTCTCTTCTCGGCTATGGGAATCGAGTCGCTGGCGGCCACGACTGCAGACTGCTTGTCGCCATACACGCCAAAACGGAGCACAAGCACCGTCAGCAGGCCCGTGCCGAGCAGGATCAGTGCGCGTTGATCGCGCGTCGAGAGCGTCACCGGTGCGCCCTCCTTGCCATCCGCACTTGAAACTGCTCATTGCCGCCGGACTTTGCAATCGATCCCACAAAAGTCGATCCCTGGAAATAGGGCGACGCGTCGAGTAACTTCAGCAGCGGCGCCGCCTGATCGGTTTCGCCCGTAATCGTGCCCGCGCCGGGCGAGAGATCGATCATACTGGTCCATGTCGGCGGCTTCAGCAGCGACGTCAGTTCGTTTAATGAGTCCAGATCGGCCTTTGTCCGGCCGCGAAATTCGTCCAGCAGACGCGAGCGGGTTTGTGCGCGCAGAATATCGCGATCGAGAATCGCGGATCGCTTGGCTTGCGGTTCGATCTGATTGATCTCGGCTTCGAGCGCCTTCAGGTAGCGCCGGTCTTCCATCGAGGATTGCGCCACCAGCGCCCCGACCACCAAGAACAGCACAACTCCCAGCGCGATTGACGGAATGTACATGGCGCGGGAGTTGGACCGGCGCTGTTCCGGCGGCAGAAGGTTGACCGCCGAACCCAGCCACGGGCAGGCTCCCGACAATGCAGCAGCATAAGGCAGTGCGCGCTCGGAAAGGTCGTTGGTCACGGGATTATTGCGGGGTACGGGCAGGACTCCGCTCAGCGAGAGCGGTGCCTGATCCGGCTCCAGACGCAACTCCGCGACCGCGAGGGCCACAGCGCGTTCCGGCGGCAGATCGAAGTCCGCGGAGAAGACCGGCCGTGCCGCGCTCTCGCCGTAGACCTCGAGCGAGCCGTTCTCACCGGCGGCGACTGCGACAAATCCCTTCGCCGGGAGAGGCGGCTGCCCCACCGGCAGACGATGGGAAACATAAATGGCCGCCGCCGAAAACGTGAACGCCGCCACGGCAATACCCGCCTCCGCGAAGATGCCACTGTAACGATCGAGCGTAGCGCGCCGCAAAAGTCCCAGGAGGACGCTTCCGTTCTCCAGACGCGACCAGCCGTGCACTACCTCATCTTCACCGTAGGGATGCAGCGAATCGATCTGCAACGAAATAGCTGAAGGAAGGTCGCGCGCCGCAACGCCGGGCAGTGCAATCTGCCGCACTATGGTCTCGCGCCGCGGCAGCAGAACGGTGGCGGCGAGATGCGAAGCCCCGGCTTGCTGCAAAAATCGGTTGTATTCCAGGCCCCATTGAGCCGCCGGCCGCTGGCCGAAATCGCGAATCGTCGTGACGCCCAGGACGTCGATGCCTTGTGGGCGTACGCGCGCCGCCGTCACCTCGAGATGTTGCCTGCCAATCTCGATTCCTACGCCTGAGCCAAATGCGGCGTACTTTTTGAGATCCGCGATATTAAGGGGTCCAGGCATTGTCATACCAGCGCAACACATCGACCCTGGTGCGGTCGTCGGGCCGACCGAAACTTACAGTTGCGGCCACGGTGCGCCGCAGGTCCGAAAATTGGCCATTAGGCAGGCTAACCCGCGCGGTGGAGCGAAAAGTATAGATCCCCTTGCCGCCGACGCGCAGACGCGCGTAAGCCTCGCCGCCACCCGGAGCGAAGCCCCCGACTTCGCCGGTATTCTTAAACGGCTGTTGGCTCCGCCGGGCGACGATTGCGGCCGCGGCATCAGGCGGGATTCCGATAGCCATCAGGACAGCCGGCTGGGCCGTGTTGACGTCGATGCCGTCCACGCGGTTAAGTACCGTGACACAGTCTCGCAGCCCGGCGCGCGGCACCAATCGCCCCTGGGTGTCGCGATCGTAGCCTCCGTAATAGAGTTCCGGCGTTATCCCTCGCACCAGCAGCAACTCCTCAGTCTCTTCAAAAGACGCGTGCCGTGACCGAAAAGACGGCGTGAGCGACATATAAAAACTGTCGAACTGGCTCATCCCCCCGGGGCTGCGCCAATCCACGATCCCGGCCACGATCTGCGCCGCGCGATCCGGTTCTGCGCCCAGGGCCACCAACAGGCGCAGCAAGTGGTCGGGCAACGCCGAATTGAGATTCAGCTTGGCCGTTTCGGGAATCACTTGAACCACCGCCTGCCCGCTGGGGAAAGTAAACGGCAGAACCGGATTCGCGGGACTGTAACGGAACGGTAAGTTGGGCGGCACGGTATTTTCCAGTTCCCACTCGACGTACAGAATGCCCCGCTCCACTCCGGCCTGCGCCAGATAATAGCTACGGAGCCCGTCGACCGCGG
>DATLVQ010000376.1:0-2336 GCA_035577325.1 Bryobacteraceae bacterium
ACCACGAACGCCAGGTCGCCCGAATCTGTGCCCCTTTTGCAAGAACCCAAAATGGGACGCGCGCAAGCCACCGAAACGCGGGCGTCCACCAAAGAAGGCTGCATAAATATGAGCGCCGACAACTGGACCGTCTGCCCGCGATGTCTCGCTGACCACGAGGAATTTATCGCGAAGATGAGGTTAAGGGCCGCAGAGTCCTATGGTAAGGTGCCTGTCGCAGAATTCCAGCGCTTGACTATGGAGGCCGAAAGCGAGGCCAACACAACGATGCCGGAAAACTTCCGCGAGGACTACGCGATTGGGGTTGGCAGCGATGGATCTTTTGATGTCGTATACGAAGGCCGCTGTAAAGTCTGTGACTTGTCTTTCAAATACGTTGTCGGAGTCGCGAAGATTCCAATGCAACGCCCTGTAAAGAAAAGGAAATCCGCATGAAGCCCGCTATCACCTGCTCGATCACCATCGGCCCCGAGACGCGCCTTTCGCTGCCGTCCAGCAAGGGCACAGCGCAAAGCGGCGAGTTCTGCGGATGCTGGGGCGCGTTCTTCCTGCACGGCGCGATCCCCGACGTACGGCGCTTCGCTGCGGAACTGCTCGCGGAGTGCGAGCGGCTGGAGCAGGCGGGCGACCGCTCGAAGTGTGGGCCACAGCCTATGGTAATGTCACCAGAACAGTTGGCGGCATCGGTAAATCAGGCGCGTGGGGCGGGTCGTATGGAACCTACCTATTCAGGAGATCAGTTAAGCGACAAGAAGGTATCACTATGATGGTGTCGATTGTGGGCGTCTTCGCGCTTGCTTGGCTGGTGAAGGCGCTGTTCTGGTCTGGTCCATTCCCGCCTGATCGCGGATGGAGCAAGCGGCAGATGGACCGTATGAATAACGGGAAGTCGCCATGGACGTGGATGTGCTGGATGACCTACAGCGCAGAACGTCAGCGGGAAATAGCCAAGGCTTGTTGCGAGTCGCGAATGCGGCTGGTTTCGTCAGGGAAGATCTACGGATACGTTCCTGTGAATCTAGTGCGTGCGTGGATAGAGGAACATGGCGGCAGGTTCCCGGAGGACCTGTGAGCCACGTTATCGCCTACACATGCCCGTCGTGCGGATCGAAGCAGAAATGCGCCTCGCAGGGTCCGGGACCGGGATGGGTGGAATGCCCGTCCTGCCACCGCGAAGTGCGGCTGACGCCGGATGTGAAGACCGAGGAAAAAGCAGATGACACCAGAAATTGACACTTGCGCTAATCGGCAGGACTACTACGGCGCTCCCGGCTTGTCGCAGTCGGCGTTGAAGGATCTAGCAATCAGCCCATTGCGCTTTTGGCATTGCCACGTCAACCCGAATGCGCCGTTGATCGAGCCGACAGCCGAGATGAACTTCGGTAGCGCCCTACATTGCGCGATCTTGGAGCCGAAGGAATTCGACAAGCGATTCGCGCGAGAGTTCACCGCCGATCAGGTGCAGGGATGCCTAGTCACCATCGAAGACCTGCGCGCGTGGCTGCGCGATAAGGGCCACACTCCGAAGGGTACGCGCAAAGCCGATCTGATCTTGCAGGTGCAGAAGGTTGACGAGTTTCAGCCAATTCTGGAAGTGCTGGAAGCGGAGCACGCCGCGAAGACCACCGGCATGATCGTCCTATCTGACGAAGCGTGGACGCGAGTAGCAGGAGCCGCCGCGAGTCTGATGGAAGAACAGCGGGTACAGGAACTATTAAAGGAAGGCCAGCCCGAAGTGGCTCTGACCAAGACCTTCGAGGGCGTACTACTTAAGGGCCTGCTGGATTGGGTCCACCCGCATGTGACGGCAGACTTCAAGACCTTCGCACAGAAGCGCGGCAAGAGCATCGATCAGTGCGTGGCGGATGCGATCTACTATGAAGGCTACTACCGGCAAGCGGTGTTTTATGCCATCTTGCGCGGTTGGCCCGATACCTACGATGGTAGTTTCGTGATGCCGTTCGTGGAGAGCGAGCCACCGCACGAGGTTCGCATTAAACTGCTGACGCCAAAAGTCGGTGGACAGCCGACGGTTTATTGGACCCGAGCTTTATTGGAGATTCGGTCCATGATTCGCACGTACGATGAATACCTCAAACAATTTGGCGATAAGCCGTGGCGCTACGCGCGTGAGATTGAATCACTGGTGGACGAAGAAATGAAAGCGATGGTGTATTGATGGCTCTTGAATTCAAGCCCGCACAGCGGCGCTCTGTTCCGCTCCTGATCTCCATCGCCAGCGTCAGCGGCGGCGGAAAGACGTACAGCGCCCTGCTGGTGGCGGCAGGCATCGCGGGACCACACGGCAAGGTCGGATTCGTGGACACCGAAAATGG
>DATLVQ010000377.1:0-6197 GCA_035577325.1 Bryobacteraceae bacterium
ATGGTCGCGGGGGCATGTGGGTGTGCGCGCAGGGCCGGTACTGGTAGGGTGCCTTATGCTGCTCGAACTGGGCAGCCTGAACTCGTTGCGATTGCCGGCGCGCGACAATGGTTGGCCGTTCCTCGACAAGCTGTCCCAGAACGCCGATGTGGTCGAGTTTCTGCGCCAGCAGCCGGCGGTGCGTGCGGAGCTCGATCGCGAGGAAATCCCGTACAATTTCGGCGATTGGTACGGGGTGGACGTTTTTGAGTGCTACCTGGCGTCGCTGACCCGAAATATCGAAAAGATCCGCGGTAATCCGAACGTGCGGGCGATGTTCGGTATCAACTTTTACATCGGGCGCAAACCGCATGGCGACGGCAGGGTCGAGTTATTTACAGGCGAGAGCGGCGTCAAGGTCTGGGCGATTCCCGGCGCGTTTCCGCGCGCTTGGAGCGTCCATCGGGCGGTAGCGGTCCGCAGTCAAAGTGAGATCGATGAAAAGCTGAGTCAGCCGCCGGCCGATCTGGCAAGCGAAACTTTCGTCTTCGGCGCGCCGCCAAAGCTCGAAGCCTGCCGAGGGCCGGATGTAGTGACATTGGTAGCGCGCGAAACCAACCGGGTCGTGATCGACGCGAATATGCACTGTAAGGGCATGGTGATTGCCGGCGAGGGGTACTTCCCTGGCTGGAAGGCGACGGTCGATGGCGCGCCGGAGCAGGTGTACGAAGCCTACACGTTCCTGCGTGGCGTGGTGGTGGACGCCGGGAGGCATCACATCGAGATGCGCTACCGGCCGGCTTCAGTTTTCCTGGGCGCGGGGATGAGCGGCTTGGGCATCCTGGCGGCGTGTCTGATGGCCCGCTTTGGCAACCGCTGACCGCTCGCTATCCGGCGCCCTTGAGCACGGACTTCAAGTTCATGTTGCGGATCAGCCGGTGCAGATAGTTCGGATGAACGCCTAGCAGCTTCGCGGCCTCGGTATAACTGCCTCCGGCCTGCTCGACCGCGCGCAAAATCACCTGCTTCTTGGCCTGGGACACCGCTTCATGGTATTGCGCGATGTTGACCCCGGCCGGCTGCACCGTTTCGAGTACGGCTTCGGGCAAATCCTCGGGCAGAATGAAATCCGACGATCCCAACACCACGGCTCGCTCGACGGCGTTTTCCAATTCACGCACGTTGCCCGGCCATTCATAGTTCACCAGGCAGGCTCGTGCTTCCGGCGATACGCCGAGAATACGGCGCTTGGACCTTTCGCCCGCCCGGGCCGCGAAATAAGATGCCAGCAGTGGGATATCCTCGCGGCGCTCTCGCAGCGGCGGCATCTCGATCGAAACCACGTTGAGCCGGTAATAAAGATCCTGGCGAAACGTTCCGGCCTTCACACTCTCCGCCAGATCGCGGTTAGTGGCGGCGATGACGCGCACGTCGATGTGGACCGCGCGGGTGCCACCCACGCGCTCAAATTCCCGCTCCTGAAGCGCGCGCAGCAGCTTGGCCTGTAAGGACGGCGCGAGCTCGCCCATCTCGTCCAGAAACACCGTGCCGCCGTCGGCCACTTCGAGCTTTCCCCTCTTCTGCTGGAGAGCACCGGTGAACGCCCCTTTTTCATGGCCGAACAGTTCGCTTTCGAGCAACGTTTCCGTCAGGGCGGCACAATTGATGGCCACGAACGGTTTCTGCACGCGCGGGCTGTTGCGATGAATAGCGCGCGCCACCAGCTCTTTGCCAGTGCCGCTCTCGCCCGTGATCAGCACAGTGGAATCGGATGCCGCCACCCGCGACACAAAGCGGTAAACGGTGCGCATGGGCTGGCTTTCGCCGACCATGTTGTGCTCGATATTGATCTCCGCCTTCAGGCGCTGGTTCTCGTCTTCGAGACGCTCGACATGGCGGGCGTTTTCGAGGGCTACGGCGGAAATTGCCGCTACCGCCGTCATTAACTCGAGATGATCCTGATCCAGCTTGGCCGTAGGGCTGCCGGTATCCAGATAGATCAGCCCTAGCATGCGTTCGAAGACGTTTAAGGGCACCGCCAGCAACGATCGCGTCTCCGCCGCCAGCAGGCTCTTGGAACCGCCGAGCGCGGCGTCTTCCATCACGTCGGTGCTTAAGACGCCCACCTTTTCCTCAAGCACTTTTCGGACAACGGTTCCGCTTACGGGGAACGGCGCGATGGCTCCCGATTCGCGGTCCCAGGAAAAGACGGAGCTAAACTCGTCGGGATTGTCGCCAGTCAGCAGAATGGCGCCGCGCGACGCGGGAACGACTTCAAAGATGCATTCCATCAACTGCCTCTCGAGTGTTTCGAGCCTGCGTACAGAGTTGATGGCGGTGCTCAGCTTCAGCAACGCTTTGAGATCGCGCGCCACGCGCAAAGCGGGAAACGGAGCGGTGGCGACGTTATCCGGCTGCAGGTAGCGGGAATCCTCGCTGCGCAGGATGACGGTGGACCCGGTGAGCACGCTTCGCTCATCGAGACGTACCGCCGGGTTGGGCGCCGTCTGCGTATCTTCGCTCAAGAAAAGAAACAGAGAATTACCGATCTGGATTTCATCGCCCGCCGTGAGTCGGCGCTCGTGGACCGGGACGCCATTGACGAATGTGCCATTGCGACTGTCCAGGTCGCGTATCTCGAATTGTTCCCCGCGCCTGGCGATGACGCAGTGCTGCCGTGATAAGGACGGATCGCTAACGGCGAGCCGGTTCGACGGATTGCGCCCGACGGAAAATTCGCCGCCATCCAGCGGAAAAACCGAACCTTTCAGCGGACCGTCTCTTGCCACTAACCTGTGGTTCATGCCATTAGCCTGCCAACCTGCTAGCTCAGGGACTCAATTAATATACGGCATAGGATGGCCCTTGTGGGACGCGACCGGCTAACCATTCAGATAGTGCGCCTATCCATTCGGATAGTTGCCAAGCGGAGGGAGCACATTTGGTTTGGGCTCGGCGCGCGCTAAACAGCTGATTTATAAGCTTGCAGCGAAGTTCGATCGCCGCGGCACACGGATTGCCTTAGCAATAGCATCGTCAACCCCAGGGTGGTCTGACGGATACCACGATTTGCTCTCGGAGGCTGGTTCCCCACGATCACCCTGTTCCCAGACGCCGTCTGAGAAGTCGTATCCGGCGCTCCTAGTCGCGCCATGGAGCGCCTCGGCGACCCCTTGCCTCTATAATCGATCCATGCGATTAGCTTTGGTTTTCGCCTGTGCCCTGCGGCTGGCGGAGGCGCAACTCGGCCAAGTTTCGTTGCCTGAGAATCAGCCCTTTCCTGCCCACCGTGTCATCGGGAATGTCTATTACGTGGGCGCGAGCGATTTGGCTTCGTTCCTGATCACGACACCAGCCGGTCATTTTCTGATCAATAGCGGATTCGAGGAAACGGTTCCGATTATCCAGGCGGGGGTCGAAAAGCTCGGGTTTCGTTTTCAGGATATCAAGATTTTGCTGACGGGGCAGGCGCACATCGATCACGTGGGCGGGCACGCGCTGGTCCGGAAATTGACGGGAGCGCGCGTGCTGGTCATGACCGGCGACGACAGCATCGTTTCAACCGGCGGCGTGGGCGATTTCCAGTATGAAAAGCAGGCCCACTGGAAGGCGTGTCCGGTGGACCATGTGCTTCACGATAACGAATCCGTATCGCTAGGAGGCGTGACGCTGGTGGCGCGCCACACACCGGGGCACACGAAGGGATGCACTACGTTTACTCTGACGGCGGACGATCGTGGGAAGCCCTATCACGTGGTGATTGTCGGCAGCGCGAATGCCAACGATGGATACCAGCTGGTGAACAATGCGAAGTACCCGGCGATTGCCGATGATTTCGCGCGTACGTTCCGGGTGCTGAAGTCGCTCGAGTGCGATGTGTACCTGGGATCGCATGGATCGTATTACGGGATGAAAGAGAAGCTCGCCCGTGTCAATGAAGGCGGACCGAATCCGTTCATCGATCCGCAAGGTTACAGGAATTTTCTGAAGCAAAGAGAGCAGACGTTCCTTGCCGACCTGGCTTCGCAGCGCGCGAAAGCGGAAGTTAAGCCAAAAATCCGCTGAAGGCGGGCTGCATCCTGTCCGGCAACGGAGGCATCACCAGTAGTAGCCTCCATGCGAAACTTGGGTTCTGTGCCGCAACAGCCGGAGTCGCCGTTTGCAATAGCGAGCCAACCTGCCACCGACCCGGTATGCGGGATGACGGTGGATCCGGCGCGCGCGGCGGGTTCCTGGGAGTATGGCGGAAGGACGTGGTACTTCTGCAGCCGGCATTGCCTCGAAGCGTTTCGCGCGGCCCCGGAGAAGTTCACGGGAGAAAGACCTGTCATAGCGCACGCTCCGCCAACGGTTGGCCCGGCTGCCGCCAATGTCACATATACCTGCCCGATGCATCCGGAAGTTGTGCGCAACGGCCCCGGCACGTGTCCCATCTGCGGCATGGCGCTCGAGCCGAGGACCGTTACGCTGGAGCAGCAGGCGAACCCCGAGCTGGCGGATATGCAGCGGCGGTTCTGGACCAGCATCATCCTGACAACACCAGTTCTGCTCATGACCATGGGCGAGATGATCGCGGGCGGATCTGCGTCGCAGTTTTCCGGAAAACTTGCGATATGGATTCAGCTGGCTCTCTCCACGCCGGTGGTGCTGTGGGGCGGGTGGCCATTTTTCGAGCGCGCCTGGGCATCGGTGGTGCATCGCAGCCCGAATATGTTCACGCTGATCGCCATGGGTACCGGCACGGCGTATTTTTATAGCCTGATTGCGGCGATTTTTCCCTCAATCTTTCCGGATTCCTTTCGTGGACACAACGGTGAAGTCGCGGTGTATTTCGAGCCGGCCGCGGTGATCACCACGCTGGTTCTGCTGGGGCAAGTGCTCGAACTGCGCGCGCGCAGCCGGACATCGACCGCTATTCGCGCGCTGCTGGGCCTGGCGCCGCGAACGGCGCGTGTTGTGCGCGATGGCGGCGTGGAAGAGGATGTCGCGCTCGATCAGGTAAAGCCCGGCGACCGGCTGCGCGTGAGGCCGGGCGAGAAAGTACCGGTGGATGGAATGGTCATGGAGGGATCGGGCACGGTGGACGAATCGATGGTCACCGGTGAGCCGATGCCGGTCGAGAAAGCTGCCGGCGACAAGATAACCGGTGGAACTGTGAACGCCGCGGGCAGCTTCATCATGCGGGCGGAACGCGTGGGAAGCGACACATTGCTGGCACAGATTGTGCGCATGGTAAGCGAGGCGCAGCGCAGCCGCGCGCCTATTCAGGGTGTGGCCGACACGGTGTCCGGCTATTTTGTCCCGATTGTGATTCTGATCGCCGTTATTACGTTTGTCGCTTGGGCGCTGGCCGGACCGCAGCCCCGCCTGGCCTACGCGTTAGTGAATGCCGTGGCGGTGCTGATTATTGCGTGCCCGTGCGCGCTAGGTCTGGCGACGCCGATGTCGGTGATGGTGGGGACAGGGCGCGGGGCAACGGCAGGCGTGCTGATCCGGAATGCGGAGGCGCTAGAACTTCTTGAGAAAGTCGATACGGTGGTAGTGGATAAAACGGGCACGCTCACCGAGGGTAAGCCGCGGGTGGTTGCGATTGCCGCGGAACGCAACGAAAGCGATGTGATCCGCTATGCCGCGAGCCTGGAGCGAGCCAGCGAGCATCCGCTGGCGGTGGCCGTGGTTCGAACCGCCACGGAACGTGGGATTGAGATTCCAAAGGCCGTCGAGTTTCGATCGCTTGCGGGCAAAGGCATAACCGGGACCGTCGAGGGGCATGGGGTGGTAGTGGGCAACGCTGGCTTGCTGCACGAGATGCAGATCGACGTATCGGCACTTGGCGACTGGCCGGAAACCGTGCGGCGCGATGGGCAGACCGCGATCTTTGTGGCGATCGACGGGCGCGCGGCCGGCGTCTTGGGAATCGCGGATCCCATCAGGGCGTCAACCGCTGAGGCAATTCAATCGCTGCATCGCGAGGGAATTCGTGTGGTGATGGTGACGGGCGACAACCGCACGACGGCGGAGAGTGTGGCGCGCAAGCTGGGAATCGACGAAGTGCAAGCCGAGGCGCTGCCGGACCAGAAAGCAGAAATCGTCAGGCGGCTCGAGCGCGAAGGCCGCACTGTGGCAATGGCTGGTGACGGCGTGAACGACGCGCCGGCGCTGGCGCAGGCTCACGTCGGGATTGCTATGGGCACCGGGACCGATGTTGCCATGGAAAG
>DATLVQ010000378.1:0-2134 GCA_035577325.1 Bryobacteraceae bacterium
TCCCCTGCAGGACATAAGCAATACCCAGTGTATCGTCGCTGTGATTTCGGAAGGGCGATACCTTATTCGAGACGCGTTGGAGCGTTTGCGTCGCGAGAACTGCCGCAACTGTTCAGCGGGTTCTGCTAACTGATGGCACGAGATTCTTGTTCTCCACGCGTTTAGTCGCCGCTTCCCCACTTGTGCGAAGGCACACCGAGTGCCTGTTGGAACCGGCATCGTTCCTCTGGCGCCTCGTTCTAAGTCGGCGCTATAATCGCGCCCATGAAGACCCCTAATCGTCAGGTCCCGATTCTCTTGGCCGTGTTTTTCGTGGCTGCGGCTTGCCTGGGGCAGGCAGCGAAAGCGCAGACGCCTGCTCCGTCCGACGATGTGCAGGCGCTGGTGAAACAGGGGCAGAAGTTCAATAGCGAAGGCAAGCACGATGAGGCGCTGAAGCTGTACAAGCAGGCGCTCGAGAAGTCCCCGAACTCCTACCAAGCCCACCTGGAGTCGGGCGTAGCGCTCGACTTGAAGGGCGACTACGCAGCTGCGCGCAAACACCTCCAGAAAGCAATCGATGTGGCTTCGCCGGATCAGAAGAATCGCGCGCTGCGAGCGATGGCGCTTTCCTATGTGTTCGAGGGCAATGCGGCCGAGGCCGAAAAATACGAAAAGCAGGCGTTTGAGGCGCTGATGGCGAAACCGGATTTCGAGGCCGCAGCTGGAGTGGCCAATGAGCTGGCGCGCATCAAGCTCGAGTCGGGCGATATCGACAGCGCCGCGAAGTGGTACAAAACCGGCTATGACACCGCGATGCGCAAGACGGACATGAAGGACTCCGACAAGAATCTGTGGGCGTTCCGCTGGGCGCACGCCCAGGCCAGAATTGCCGCGCGTCGGGGACAGCGCGACGAAGCTCAGAAACAGGTTGCCGCGGCCAAAGCAGCACTCGAGAAGGCGAACAATCCGGACCAGGCGCCGTTCTTCCCGTATCTCACCGGATATGTAGCGTTCTATGAGGGCGATTACAAGACGGCCATCACCGAACTAGGGAAAGCGAGCCAGGAAGATCCGTTCATTCTGATGCTGCTCGCGCGGTCCCATGAGAAGGCGGGCGATGCGGTGCGTGCGAAGGAGTATTTCGGCAAGGTGATGGCCAATAACAGCCACGGTCCGACGAACGCGTTTGCCCGTCCGGTGGCGAGGAAGAAGTTAGCGGGCGCGTAGTACCCACCCGTCGCGTGCTCGTTGCGAGACGACCCAACCTCCCGGAGGGAACCAGAAATAGCCCTGGTGTATCGCTACGAGAGAAAACTACATAGTTGAGGGGCACACCATTAAGGAGGGCGTCATTTGCCTAACGAAGTCGCTGGCAACAAGCTTCTGGTGCTCCTGGCCCTGAGCGGACTCCCGAGGGTCAGCAGAAGAGCTGAAGCTGTAGACGTGGAGGTGTCCCGCACGTCTGTTCGAGAGGTTCCCAAGAAGCGATAGAAGAGCCAAATTTCCAACGGCGCGAGCCAACACTTGGGGTCAGGAGACCTAGAGTGCGAAAGGAGAATTCCAATGAGGAGATGTGGACCGACGCTGGTGCGCGTTCTTATTCTCTGTGGGGCAACGCTGATCGGATCGTGTTCAAAACCCTACCATGAGAGAAACGAACGCTATGTGTTCGTGGCTACAAATATCAACTTGCCGTATTGGCGGAACGCGGAAGCGGGGTTCCTGGAGGCGGCTAAAGCGCTCGGGGTAAAGGCCGAACTGGTCGGCCCGCCGGCCTACCAGCCGCACGCCGAACTCGTAATGTTCCGCCAGGTGTTAGAGCAGAACCCAGCGGGAATTTGCCTGTCAGCTGCGAGACCCGAACTTTTCCAAGCGGAGATCGCTGAGGCGATTGCACGCGGCATCCCGGTGATCTGCGTGGATGCCGACGTGCCGGGTTCCAAGCGTGTTCTGTACATCGGAACGGATAATGTCAACGCCGGACGCGAGAGCCTCAGGCGGATGGCCGCGCTCCTTTCCAACAAAGGCAACATCGCTGTCATCACGATTCAGGGACAGAATAACCTGGACGATCGAGTCGATGGAGTTGCGGGTGCGCTGAAGAACTTTCCTGCTCTCAAGTTGGTAAAAATCCTGGATGACAAGGGCGACG
>DATLVQ010000379.1:0-10376 GCA_035577325.1 Bryobacteraceae bacterium
CCGGATGTGAAACTGGGCTACCAGACCGCTCCTCCCACGACGATCAATAGCAACGCAGGATGGCTCTACACGCAGTTGTCTGGCGCTCACACGCCTCTTGAATCGACAATCTTCTATCAGGACGGTACCGGAAACGCGATCGACTTGCTTAGCACGGTGGCGTCGTTCTCGTGGCCTGTGGGCACAGCGGCCGGTACAGGAAACTACGTTGGCAACGGTAACGGAACCACAACCTACTTCCTTGGGACGATGCCAGGGACGGGCGGGTCAGGCAATCCCGTAGGGTTTGTCACAGACGGCGTGGAGCGGGCTCGAGTGACCGCTGGCGGGGCGTGGTGCTTCAACTGCACGGTTCCAGGTACGCCGGTACAGATATCTGACACGTCGGCTGGAGTCCCGCTACGCATTGTTGGGCCGAACCCAGGCGGTGTAGGCGTAGCGATGCAGTTCTACGAGGGCGCTACGTCTGCCGGTCAGATTACAGCGGCAAATGGCGGCGGGTTCTCGTTCGCATCGCCGGCAAGCACTCCGATCAACTTCTACAACTCCCCTACCCTGATGTTCCAGCTTTACCAGTCAGGCGCCGATTCAGTCGGAGCCTTTCAAGGCGCCGGCGAGTGGGTAGGTGTCGTGACTGGCGCCGTAGGCTTGCCCGCAAGCAACAAGGGCCGTCTTATCTACGATAAGACGCTTCAGCATTTCTACGCCAGCGAGAATGGCGGTGCGTACACGCAACTGTGCCTAGCGGGTGGATCGTGCGGGAGCGGCGGAGGAACTTCCTGGCTGGCATCAAGTACGGTCGGCGGTACCAATGCGAACACGGGTACCACCTACATCGGAGGAAACAACACAGCAGCCGCGGCGATGGCGTTTGTAACGAATGGCGTGGACCGCGGGCGGATCACCGGAGCGGGTCTGTGGGGCATCAATACGACGACTCCCGGGCGCGTGCTTGAATCTTCGGACACTTCCGGAGGCATTCCCCTTCGATTGACGGGCATCGCTACGGGCGGTGCTGGTGTGGCTGTGGAGTTTTATGAGACATCGACATCCGCTGGTCTAATCACGGTTGCGAAAAACAACGTATTCGCTATCGCAGGAGTAGGAGCAACCCCGGTTACCTTGAACTCGAATAGCAATCTGATCTTCAAGGCGTATAACAGCGGCGGCGACTCGATTGGCCAATTCTTGGGCGGTGCTGAATGGTTTGGCGTTGTAACAGGAGCCGTTGGAGTCTCCCCTGCCAATAAAGGCCGTCTGATTTACGACAGCACGTTGCAGCACTTCTACTTCTCGGAGAACGGCGGGGCATACGCGCAGCTGGCTGGAGGCGGGGGATCTGGCTGGCCGATCGGAACAGCGGCGGGTAGTGGTGTTTACAACAATCCGGGTGCTGGCCCTTACTTTCTAGGTCTCCTGAATACAGGAACATTGGGATTCTCGACAAACTCTGCCGAAGCGATGCGCATCACGGCTTCTCAGCAGGTTCTTATTGGTTCAACTTCCGTGGGATCACAAGCTGCTCCATTCTTAGTTTCTACTTCTGGTGTGCCGATTGCAGAATTCAATACAACTGGGGCAAATGGACAGATTTTCTTTGAATCAAGTTCAGGGACCGTCAGAGGCTATTTGACCGCTAGTAACGCCGGGCTAACATTGGCGAGTTTCGGCGGAGCAGTTCCGCTGATCATGATGACGAACTCGACAGAGGCCGCGAGATTCGATGTATCGCAACGCCTCATCCTTGGATCGACTACAGGGTTAACGACAGGGGGTGTCCATCGCGAGACGATCAAATCTTCGGACTACGGGCAGCTTGGTCTACTTCAAAGCGCGGGCGGTACATCGCGGTTAACGCTCGCTTCCACGATTGCCGCCGTTGACACAGCGGGAGGTGAGCTGGCGTTTGATACGAACAACTTCCTGATCAACACGGCCGGCAGTGCGGGAGCCAGTTTGATTCTAGGAACTGGCGCGAGTCGGACGCCGATGGTGACATTAACTACTGGACAGGTGGCAACATTCAATGTCGCTGGCGGGTCTAGTTTCGTAATCGATAGCACTGGACACCCGCTGATCACAATGAAAGCCAGCGGATCATTGGTCGGGACAGTGGGCGATCGCGGAACAAGCGGTAATATGAGCCTCCACAATAGTACGAGTGGGGCAAATGTTACGGCTTATGCATCGGCAGCGCAGGTCGATATTATCCACGGCAGTTCAACGACGAGCTTTGTTGCGAACAATGGCGTAGTATTTCCGTCCTGCTCGTTCGGGTCATTCCCGACTGGAGCGATAGGAACCTGCGTCTGCACAAATTGCAAGAACTCATCGCAGGATGGAACGGTATCAGGCGCTACTTGCCAATCAGGATCGCACAATGCGCTAGCGTTCTATAATGGCAACTCCACGGTCTGCAACTGAGTCTCCCACGTACATCCACACATGCCCTTGCGTGTTCTTCGCGAGGTTGTAGGCTTTGCATCCGGCGCGTCGGCAGAGCAAGACACCTGCCAGTTCCGGGGTAATCTCCTCTTCGGGTAGGCAGGTTTTCCCACAGGCTCCGCATTCGACGCGGCAGAATTGAGACTCTGCGGTGTGTGGATCGACCTTTGATCGTTCGCCACAGGTCAAGCAGAGAAAGGGAAGCCCATACAGGGCAAGGTACTCATCGTACTCGGCGGCGTCCTGTTCTGCGCGTTCGTCTTCGACGTAGGTGCTCATAGGGTTGAGAACCAAGTATCGATGTACCAGGCGACCGCTAGTCCGATGATGATTCCCATTGCGATCCCTACGTTAACCCCGCGCTTGAAAGCGCAAACCGCTTGCTCATCGCGGTACCTGGCAATGTCAGACAAGAGCTTATCTTTTGCGTTCATCGGCAGTTCCTTTCTCCAAGCATGCGGTAACGCAAGCCGTGGACGACGCAGTAAAGATCAGGACCGAAAGAGCAGGTGCAACCGGAAGGCTTCTGAACCAAGGCGCTATCAAGCTCAGCGTCAATCTGAGCCTGCCGAGCGCGTTTAGCTTCCAGTTCTTCAGGCGTCAAACGGCGTGTTGACTTCGGACGCTGCGGAATTGGAGCGATATTCACAAAGCCTCCCGTTCGGCAATGGCTTCAGCAAGCCACTCGCGATATGTATCGAGGTGCTCTGGAGCATCAAGGCCGTGAGCAAGTTCGCTGTAGACCTCCAGCAGTTTTACGATGCGCCGAAGTAGGCTAATTTCCTTGTTGATCTTGATTCTCGCGGCGGTCATTGTGTTCTCCTCTTGTGGTTTCGCTGGCCACGTCCCCACGTATTTAATCCGCTGGGTGTGCGGAACCAGCGATCGTGCTACGCATTGTTGGCCGATTCGATCAACCGCTTGATGTCGTTGCGAACGTAGCTCGGCCACATAAAAACCGGAAGGTGCTTCTGAAACTCATCCAGGTCTTCAGTGATGCAGAGCACGGTGCAGCGGTTAGCAACCGGCAAAGGGTTAACTGTTACTGTCGGCTGTCCAGTTACGGCGATTGTGATCGTTTCCATGCCTCTACCTACTGCAACACAAGCACCAAACCCTAAGTTGCTGATTATATTGATCCCAATATCGAACACCGACACGATTTGTCGTGGTAGCCCTGCTCTCAAGCTATAGATAGTAGGTGTAAGGCGATGAAAATAATCAGGTGACACTTTTGTGTATCACTTACTTGTGCGTGGACACGAAATGTTAGTATAATGTGTCCATATGAAACGAGCCTTTGATTCTTTCGTTCTGAAGACAGATACCTGCTGGTTGTGGGCTGGTGTTCGGGTGGGAGCCTACGGCAATTACTACGGGACCCCGGCGCACAGAGCGGCTTACGAGCGTGCCTATGGGCCACTTGAACCAGAATCGATCCTGCATCACGTTTGCCGTGTTAAGCACTGCGTACGACCGGAGCATTTAGCGCTCACAGACAAGCAAGAGCACGGGCTGATTCATGGCGGCGATGAACGGCACGCCTTCGTCATGCCCTTATTAACGGACTCGGCGCGTGATTTGCTGCCGATCACATCAATGGATCTAGCTGACCACCTTGATTCAATCCAGCGTGATTACATGCTAGCGGCATTGCATCAGTCGCAAGGCATTAGGACGCGCGCCGCTAAACTGCTTGGGATGGACTATCGAAGCTGGCGACATTACGCAGCCACGCACGGAATTTGAGAGCGTGTCACGCTCCCGTAACTGAAACGGAGGAAAGCAAGGGGTTTAGGGCCGCGCATCGCTGAATTAGACTGCGAACTGCTTTAGCGCCTTGAAAACGGCCACAGACCCAACTTCGGGCGAGTTTTAGAATGTGTCACATTCTAGGGATTAATTTGTGTCACACTCGCGGAAGTGTGACACACTGCTGGAATGGTCGTTAAAAAGGTAGTCGCGTGTTGCATCCTAGTAGGGGTCGCTCAGATCTTTCTGGCCTTCTTCTTAATGTTCCGGGGGCTTGAGTCGATGGGCGTCCCATTCCTAGCGGGTGGATTCGCATGTATCGGCTACGGCGTGGGAATCGCCGTAGGTCATAGTTATGGGCGCTAAAGGAAAGAAGCAGGGCATTCGGATGCCTTGCGGTTGGGAATGCGGATCAAAGCTCACAGCTCGTGAGATGCGCAAGCACTTCACAGACTGTCCGAAGCGGCCTGGCAATGCAGCGAAGCCTGGCGATGTGATCCTGCCTCCTCCGAAGGCGCCGAAGCGAGCAAGGAAACCGAAGGCAGAAGTAGAGCAGCCGGCAACGGCTGGTGATGTGGTCGCTAAGCTGGCTCCTGTTCCTGTGGCGATGCCAGCACCGTCTAGGCCGTTCTTCAAGAGTGAAGCTGAGCTAACCAATTACCTGATCCCGAACAGGTTTCGGGGATCGTTCCCGAAGCCAAGTCAAAAGAAGAAAACCCGATGATTCCTATCAGCCAGAGGCGACGGGTTCATTGGTTGAAGCGCTTATGGTGCGTGATTGGCTGGTTTAATCACGAAATGTTCCTGGATTCGTTTAATTCATCGAATCTTCAACGTTGGCGACAACGTTGTTGGTGTGGATACCGCGTCAGGAGGAGAAGGTTTTTATGAACAGACGCCCCTGCGCTGACTGCCCTGCCATTATCGCTGTGCCTTCCAATATTCCGGATGGCATTACAACTCGGGTCTTTGCTCAGGCGATCCGCTGCAAAGCGTGCGCTCGGAAGGCTGGCCTTCGATGATTGGAATTGGCATCTTCGGTGCGATCCTGTTCATCATCGTTCTCACTGCGGCGGCTGCGCTTGTCCCGGCTGACAAGGTGCGCGGAGAGGGAAACGACGAGGGCCGAGAATGAAGATCGATCAAATTCTTCCTCCAGCGTTTGTGCGATGGTTTCTTTTGCCAGTGATGGCCTTTGCGGCCCTTATTCCTGTTGTGGATATGGGCGCTTGGTTCGTGTGGGTGTTTGCGCACCTAGGAAGCAAATGAAGCGTTCCATCTACGTCGTGATCGTGGCGCTTGCGGCCTGCGGTTCCCCGACGCGGCCTGTTCCAGTTCCTACGCCTCCCCCTTCGGTGCTGGTGGACATTGCCACGTTGCTGTTCTCGACGCCATGTCGGGACATCGGTAGGACCACGGTCTGTGATGACATTGCCCCGGACGGGAAGATCACGCGCATCACCTACACGAAAGGGAATCACCTCGGCCTGGGTGGGGAAGAGATTCAGACGCATTCGATCTACCAGATTGACACCAAGCGCAACTGCATCGCCGTTGTTCAGGAAGAAACTCGCATCCACTCGGACCTCTCGCTTCAGGCACTTCAAACCTACCTTGTAGGGCCAAGTGATCTTGGACACTCGGGATGGGTGGTATATCCTGCGGATGTCGGTGCTTCTCCGTGCTGGATCAGCGCACTCCGGGTGACCGCTCCCCTGACCTTACGGACCGGCGGCGAATATTCATATGTGTGGGCACGTTTCGACGCCAACGGGAACCCCAATTCTCAGTCTCGCGGTCGGTTCTCAGACTCCACGGTGTTGAACATTGGGTCAACGGAAACCACGCTGACCGAGAGGTATCAGGACATCTCGCTTGATCCCGATGCGCCGGTTTACTGTGGAGTTGGAACGTACGGACCATCAGGGATGATCTCAATTCGTCAGGACCTAGGAGCTTGTAAGTGAATGACAACTTCGAGCCGAGCCGCCCATGCCGCGGTGAGTTGACATTCTCCGAACAGAAGCAACGTACGGAGGAGCTGCGGCAGTTGCAGCGCGGCATATTTCCCGGTGTGACTCGCGTCTCGGCAGGAGGTTCACAGGAGCGCGGCGAGGTGATGCCAGCGGCACAACCAATCCATATCCAGCGGAGGGGTAAGAAATGAAAAGTCAAGCATGGCTCCACGGGCTGGTTGCCGCCACGGTCGGAGGATTCTCCGGTGCTCTTGAGAGCGGCATTACCCTCATCGTTGTGGCCCCCGAGACGTTCAACCTCAACGCTGGGCTGAAGAAGACGCTGTTTACGATGCTGATTTTCTCGCTGCTGAGTGGCGCGAAGTGCGCTGCGGCCTACCTCAAGCAATCCCCGGTGCCTCCGGTGTGGACTCAGGAGACAGAGACGGTAGTCCAGCAGACAACGGTAACGAAAAGCAGCAAGCCGGTCGATGCTGTGACTTCCGGACTTCCGGATTCTACGAAAGGTGATTCGTAATGGACATTGGACTGAAACCAGCCGTTGACGCGCTGCTAGCCGAACTGAAGGCCGCTCCTCCCGAGAAGATTGCCGGGATTGTTGCGAGCCTTGAGAAAGCGTTACAAGACATCGACGGGACCGCGAACGCTGCGCGCGACGATTTGAACTTGCTCCAGCCGGTGCTGGTGGAGTTGAAATCTACCATCGTTAGCGTCAACGCGCTTGTGATTCCGTTAGCCTCGGCTCTCAATGAGGTACGCGAGTTGGTCGCTACCTATAAGCACGGTGTTGTAATCTCGCCGGTGCGCGAGAAGGGGGATACGTGAAACCCAAGCCCTCGCCTCTTGAAAAGCTCACGAACTACCAGATCACGATGGGTATTTACAACTACATCCCCAAGAAAGCAAACAAAACAGGAGAATCGAAATGAAGAACTTCGCAGTATTGCTCGTCTTGTTCCTTGCTCTTTCGTCCATCGCTTTCGCTCAGGCTCCTTCGGCTCCCGTCGCGCCCGCTGGCTTTGCCGACCGCTACGCTTTCGCCGGTGGCGGTATCACCAGCGCATCTGGGCCGAGCCAAGGCTACGGGGTTGTGGCCTATGCTCACAAGACCGGACTGTTCAACGGCACTACGAACTTCCCCACCTACGCCTATACCGCATGCCGCTTCTACAGCTTCCCCAAGGTATTCGGCAAGGTCACCAGCGACAAGCAAGCGGTGGACTGCACCGAGGGCCTGCTGTTCCCATTCCTGGATCGCGACGTTCTCAACGGCCATGCCCACGTGAGACTTTACGTCGAAGGCGATGCGGGATTCTCTCAGGGCGGCGGGAACGTCGGCTACACGGTCGGCGCCAAGACGGGAATCGATATCTCGCGCAAGGCGACATCGAGATTCGGTCTTGACGTGATCTCCGACGCCTCCCGATCTAGCGTTACCGGAGTGCACTCCACAATGGTCACGATCGGTTTACGAGGCAGCTTCTAGCCTGGTGACATGGATGAGCGCAGAAGCGGTGATTCTGGGTTCGCCATTCGCTTGGCGGTCGTCGAAGAGTTTCAGCGCGAAACGCACAAGCGACTGTGGGGCAACGGCCAGCCGGGTGAAATTAGCAAGATGCGGCACGAGCTCAATAACCAACGCCAACTCATTGAAGCGTTGCCAACCGATCACGACATGGATTCAATGAAAAGTCGTATGTCGAAGATGGCAGGACATATTGACGAAATACGTATGTCAATCGCCACTGCCAGAGGTGCAATGAGCGCGGCATCGATCTTCTGGGCAGTGAGCGGATCAATTATCGGCAGCCTTCTGATGTTAGTTGGCGGTGCGCTAGTCCAACACTGGATCAAGTGAACAAAAAGGATTCAATGAATATGCAATATGCACGCATTGCCGTTGTGCTTCTATCGTTGATGGTTTCGCTGGCGCTTTACCCCCAAGCCACGTCCGCGCCGGCGCCCGCGGGTCCTCCCGTCTCCTCACCCCAACCCAAGCCGGAACAGGACCCGCGGAAAGATCTGATCCCCGATCAAGCCACGCCTACGGACTTGCTTCAGGCGTACAAGGATCTCTCGGATCAATTCGCGGATCGCGGGATTGCGGTGAAGGCATTGACACGGCAACTGGATTCATGGAAGAAGCGCGCGGAGGCGGCTGAAGCGGCCCTGGAAGTGGCAAAGAAGCAGTTGGAAGAAGCGAAAGGTAAAAAGTAACATGCCCTTAAACACCTCGATCTCGACGGGTAGCCCAATCTGCTATGGACCACGTAATAGCCTTTGCGACGGGTTCCAGTTCCAAGCGGGGCCGACGAACTCGGACGAGGCGCAGTATCCGACAGTCTTTACCGGGCCTATCGTTGCTCCTCAATTGAGCGATGCGGTAGCGTTGCCGACACACCACGGGCGACCCGGTACGTTCATTGCCTGCCAGTTGACGATGGTTGGTGTGACGGCGTTTGACGGGGATCTCTTGGGCAGCATTGATGGCGTGACCTATGCCGTGATCCTCCAGCAGTTCAACACGCCCGTTAGTCAGGCCAAGGTGGGCATCGACGCGCAAGGATGCAAGTTTCTGAAATTCCGCGTCAACTCGATGGACGCCGGAACCTGTACGCCTCTCATCTCGGAGTAGACACCCTATGAAAAAGCTGATTCTTCTCACGCTGCTCACTGCGGCGATGGCAGTGATTCGTCTGCCACTCGCTGCGCAGACGCAACAGTCGTGCAAGAGCTATACCCTCTCCACGGCGACTGCAGGAACCTTCATCCAGATTTGGCCGAATAATCCGCCGGACAACTGGAGCGCGGGATCGATGAGCGCGAGTTATCTACCGACTGGAACCGTGTCAACGATCTCTGTTTCGATCGCAGTGGGTACAGTTTCGGCTGCTACTACTTCGAACACCTTCCTCAAGAGCATGTCGCTCACAGGTACGGCTAGCACCTCGACAAGCGCCACGGACATGGGAACGGCCTCAGACACGCGCCAGTTCTGGTTTATCTACAACCCGACGTTCACTGGAAGCGGAAGCGTGAAGGTAACGGTTTGTTTTTCTCCAATAGCAGTCGCGCGTAGCGGTGCAGGAGGCGGAACCGGCGCCACCGGCCCAACTGGCCCCACGGGCGCGACTGGTGCAACGGGGGCCACGGGAAACAACGGAACCAATGCCGTAGCGGGAAGTGACACTCAGGTCCAATTCAATGACGGAGGATCCTTTGGGGCTTCCGCCAACCTCACGTTTAATAAGACAAGCGGTCTGTTCGGCGTTCCTAAACTCTTATCGACAAGTAACCTCTCGAACGGAGCCTACATATTCAGAGAACTACGCCCCTACGATTATCCAAGTTCTCCCGCTTGGCTTGAAAGCATTACTGCTAACTCGTCGGCGGGTTCGACCACCCCAGACCACGTTTATACGGCTGGGTGGAATCTGTACAACTCCGGTTGTGTTTCTTCCAGCTTCCCTGGCTGGGGTTTGTCGATGGAGCGCATTTGGCACCCGGGCGGCTCCGGTAATGCGGGAATTGCTTCTATCACGATTAATGCGGGCGGCACGGGGTACACGGTCGGAGATTATGTTGTAGTTGTGCAAGGCGGCAGCAGTCAAAACGGAATCATGAAAGTCACGAGCGTCAGTTCGGGAGTTGTGACGGGGTTTAATGTCTATCAGGCGGGGGCTGGATACGCGGTCGCGAACGGATTGGCGACGCTACCCGCGACTCAGGCAAATTCTGGACGCTACAATCTTCAAACAGGCTCGGGAACGGGCCTCACGTTCGACATTGCAGCGATTGGTGCTCCAACTGATGGTGGGCTGGAGAGTTACTTCGCATATTGCAACGCGGGCGGTGGGTACGGATCAAGACCGCTTAACTTTGAAGTCAACTTCGCCACTAATCAGGCGGCAGTTAGCTTCCTTGCCAACTCCGTTATCTTTCTAACGGAAGACAACTTGGCGGGAGCATCGTTTAACACGACGCGAGGCGTTTTGAATTCCGGTAAGCTGACGATCAGCGGTTCAGCGGCTATTGGCGGAATAGCTCTGGATGTCTCGGGAAATTCCAGTATGAGCGGCAATCTAACCGTGTCGGGAGAAACTACAACAGCGGCTTCCAGCACTAGTAATGCTGGACTTCGCTTATCGGAGGGCGTGGCTCCGACTTCGCCGCTCGTCGGAGATATGTGGCTGGACACAAGTG
>DATLVQ010000380.1:0-8771 GCA_035577325.1 Bryobacteraceae bacterium
GTACCACATGATCAGCAGATCGGGCGTGCGGCTGCCCACATACCCAAGCTGCACACGCCACTTGCCTGTAAATGCCGGCTCCCAGCTGAAGTTGTACTGCATCGAGTAGGGCGACCGAAGCCCGGGGTCGAGCACGTACAGATTCCCGAGCGCGTCGGCGCTCTCGCCATTCTGTTTCAGCGCGCTCAGCGGGTCCAGCAGGCTCGGAGCGTTGATGGTCAGCTTCACGCTGCCTGGCGGAGAGAAACGGATTTGCGAATAGGTCACCGGCAGAATATCGCCGTACTGCATGCCAAACCCGGCGCGCACCACTCCCCAATTAGCCGGCAGCCGGTAGGCGGACCCAAACTGCGGTGCAAGATTCTTGCACTGGCAGCCGTAGGGCACGCGGTTTAAATTGTTCACTTCAACCGGCCGCGCGGCGGGCTCATAGCGAAGGCCGAGTTGCAGCGTCAGATTTGCGCTCACCCGCCATTCGTCGCCGATATAGAGCTTCGGCATCCACTGCCGAAAACCGCGGTGAACATTTCCGATGGCCACGATGTAGGTCGAGGGATCGCCAAGCAGCAGGTTTTCAATCCCCGTCCGGCCGAAATCGTTGCTGAAGCCAAAGAAACCGCGGTGCGCGTCGGTTTCGGTCCCGTTGAATTGCCGTCTGATCGCCGTGAATCCGGCTGTCCAGTGATGCCGCGCTCCGGTCTTACTCCACTGGCCTTCGTAGCTGTAAAGATTCTGCGCGCGATTTATCGGAATGATGGCGGCCGGCCCGAGTAGTGATAGACCAGAGATGGAAACCGTGGGGCCGACTGCATTTGGCTCGGGGACCAGGAGCGAGCGGATGCGGTCGAATCCGGCGGAGAAATTCGTCGTGACCGAGGGGCTCCATGCGCGGCTCCATGTGATCCGCGACCGGTGAGATTTGGTGTGCGTGTCCGGGTTCTGGCCCGCTACCAGCTCGAACGCGTCGACGCTTTGGTCGATGAACCGGTACATGGTCAACACGCGATCTTTGCTGCTGACATCCTGTTCCACACGAATCGTGGCGTCATCGCCGTCGACAGTCTGCGGGGAATTGGTGTTCAGGGCATGGGGATTGATGTCGGTCCTGTTTGGCAGCTCCGTCGGAAACGCTGCCAGAAAGCGTTCGATCAGCGCGCGCTTGGCTGGATCGTTGGTCAGCGGGATGCGCTCTTCGGGCGTCGGAACCAGAACGTTTCCGTTCACAAACCCGCGCAGTTTTTCCTGGCCGCCCTGGACGCTGAGGTATCCGCCGCGCCACGGTGTGAAGCCGGTGGTGAATCCGTACCGGTTTTCGTGCGCAGGCTTGACGCCGCCGGCCTGGAAAAAGGAACGGGCGCTGAAAATGCTGTTCTGATGATTGAAGAACAGATAGCCATGCCAGCTCGCCTTTGCCATCCGCGCCAGCCGGACAACGGCCGATGGCGGATTGCCGAATTCCGCGCCGTAGAAATTCAGCTCCGCTTTGAACTCCTCGACAATGGTGGCCGTTGCGCCCAGCCGCACATTCAATTCTTTGAGGGTGTTGTTGTCTACCAGGTTGAATTGAACATTTTCGTTGCGCCGGCCCTCCCCGCCGGCATTGTTCTCTTTGCCCAGCAAGTTGAGTTCAAGTCGCGTGCGATTGTCGCCGGTCGCGGCGGTTGAGGCAGGAGCCGGTTGCTCATTCGCGGCGTTGCCGGCCGGAAGCGGAGTTTGCGCTGCAAGGCGGACGGTGACGGTAATGATCAGTAATACCGGGAAGATAACTCGAATGGGCACCAAAGTTCAGCTTACTTGATTCATGTACGCATCCGTTTGGATGAGAGACGCACAGTCATCGACTTTCTGGAGAGTAATCCCGCAACATCAATTCGGCGGAGCGGATTGCCGTGAACGGTCCCTTTGGCGGCGCTGCTGATGGCGAACACGCTCGCGTGCCGCCATGGCCCCGACCTGCCCTAGACAATCTCCTCCAGCCATGGCTGGGAGCCGGGCAGCCACCTGCAGGCGTTGGATCGTGGTGAAGTGGTCTTTTCGCGCCATTCGGCGCGCGTTGAGGACCACGCACGCCTTTCCGCTCCGGGCTTGAGTGCCCGGAGTCGAGAATCGCAAAGGACGAGTCTACTCCGTTCGCTCTCCAGTGTTGGGATCAAGAATGAGTCGATCTCTGTCCCTGGGTTCATCGAAATTGAACATCTGATTGATGGGGCTTGCGATCGCATCAAAACTCCCCTGGCCGATGCGCTGTCCACCCAGCCAGTTATCCTCGATGAACCGCAGCACCGACGTTTGGTCTGTCACCGTGTGGTCCACGAAATTCTCCAGCGCCCATGGAGATATGACCAGTAATGGCTGGCGCGGCCCATAACCACAGCGGCCCAGCGCGTGCATGTTGGCGGCATCAATACCCGGCAGAGCGTTGCTCGCCGTGCCGCAAGCATTGGGATCCGTCAGCGCGTCAGCCGGCCCGGTTGACTGGTTGACGAGCGGTCCCATTTGATGGTCGTACCAACCGTCGGAATCGTCGTACATAATGACCACGGCGGTGCTCTTCCAGGCTGGTTGTTGCTGTAGGAAGTTGATCAGGTTAACCAGAAGTGTCTGCTCATCCAGAGGATCGGAGTACCCAGCGTGGCCGTCCTGGTAGGCCGAAGCTTTGATGAAGCTCACTGCCGGAAAATTTCCAGCCTGCACGGCGCTCTTGAAGTCTTCTAAGTCGTACCCATGGTTCGCAGGTCCATCGTGCCCGATTTCGGTAACCGATGCGGGTGGGGTGTGGTTGGGGTTGGCGGTGGATGCGTAATATTGGAACCACGCATGGTGGGGAATATAATCCTTGGTCGTTCCGGCGAGACCAGTGGATCTCCGACCACAGCCCGTCGTTCCGTTGGCGTTCACCCGCGAGAGGTTGAACCCGCCCATGAACGATCCCCACGTCACACCCGCCGCGTTGAGCAAGTCGCCGATGTTCCGCCCTCCCATCTGCACCTGATTGCGGGCCGGGTTGGAACATATGTCGCCGATCGGGTCGGGATCGCCAACCACGGTGAGAGATCCCGCGCCGCCATCCACTTCATCGCCGGTCCCGTTCAGCGTTGAGGTAACGCCATTGGTCTGGCCGGAGATCAGATTGAGCATTCCTGGAGTAGACGGACCAAAGGTCGTACTGTAGGAGTTGTCGCTCATGGCGAAGTGCTGAGCATAGTTCCAAAGCGCTGTTACCGTGTTGCCGTCATAGTAGCCAAGGTTCAAGCCATTCGTGCTGGTGACGCCGCCACTCGGGGGAGGTGGTCCTGCCGTGCCGGCATAAAACGGAAATAGGTCCAAGGCGCCCTTATCGTAAGCCTGCTGCTCGGCTGTGTAGTCATGGTCCTGGTCTGCAGTTACCGCCTGCGATCGGTCCAGACGAAACGGATTCGTCGCACCGGCTCCATTCATCGGATTCAAGTTTGGATTATTGGCAAGAAGTGCGTTGGTGTAACCGTTCACGGTAGGTGTCCCTGGCCTGGCATGAAACTCCGGCTCGCCGGTGGGATTCGCCGCACGTGGGTAGGTTCCAAAATAATGATCGAACGAAACATTCTCCTGAAAGACAACCACCAGGTGTTGGATGGGAGTTGCAGTAGGCCCTCCGTGCTTCTCGGCCAACACAGGCGGAACATCCGGTCCGAGAGCGATCAGCCAAGTGGTGACCAGGGCTAGTATTCGCTTGCCGGGCGCCGAACCCTGAATGGTCTTGAGCAGTCGTCCATCCGTTTTCTCGAACATGAGCGTCTCCATTACCCCGGACTTCGTGGCACCAGTGGCCGAGGTAAAGGCGTAGTCTAGACAGTTTGTATTTCGCGGGTTTGACGAGACGGTTAACATCGTATAAATTTTGCTTGCGGCGTTCGGATGCGGACGACAAAAGAGCCGATCAGCGCGATTTAACGAAACTGCAAACCTCTTTTCACTCAATTGCAAATCTCAAAAGTTACACTCGGCGGCGAGGAGATTCACATTGTTAAATAAACGCGACGCAGCAACTATTGTTTGTTCCATCGTCTTACTCGTGGCGCCGAAAGCGTATGCCGAACATATCAACGAGCGGAACGGTGTCCGCCACGTCTTGTTGATCAGCATTGATGGAATGCATGCGCTCGATTATGAGAACTGCGTTAGCGCCGGATCCTGTCCGAACCTGGCTGCGCTCGGACAAAACGGCGTGAACTATACGCGCACCTCTAGCAGCAAGCCTTCGGACTCATTCCCTGGGTTGATGGCGCTGGTGACTGGCGGCACGCCACGCACCGTTGGGGCATTCTATGACGTGGCCTACGACCGCGTGCTGGCGCCGCCCCAGAACACCACCGGCAACGGAGTCGCCGGAGGCGTGTGCACCGCCGGAGTCGCAAATGGCACCACTACTGAATACGAAGAAGGCGTCGACATCGATCAGTCACAACTCAATGGCGGCGGGCCCTACAGCCTGACTGACGGAGGAATCAAGTCCATCGATCCGACTCGCCTTCCCCGCGATCCCTTCAACAACTGCTCGCCGGTTTATCCCTGGAATTTCATCCGGACAAATACGATTTACGGTGTCATTCACGCCGCGGGCGGCTACACCGCATGGTCCGACAAGCATGCGGTTTACGCCGCCGTTTCGGGCCCGAGCTATAACGCCAGCAACGTGGACGACTATTACTCGCCGGACGTAAATTCCAATGTGATCGCCCTGCCGGGCGTGACCACGCCCACTGGGCTTGTCTGCTCCGTCAGTCCCGACCCCAACGGCGGAGCATGGACCGACAGTTTCCAGAACATCAAGTGCTACGACACCCTGAAAGTCAACGCCATCTTGAATGAAATTGGAGGCAAAACCCACGACGGTCTGCATAAGGCTCCCGTGCCCACGATCTTCGGCATGAACTTCCAGGCAGTGAACGTTGGACAGAAGCTGATTGAGAAGAATGTCAAGGGAGGTTACACAGATGCGGCCGGCACTCCGACTGCAGCGATGCTCGGTGAAATCGAGTTCGTTGATGCCTCGATTGGCCAAATGGTAACGGCGTTGAAGAAGCAGAACCTCCTCGAGTCGACACTCGTCATCATCACGGCAAAGCACGGCCAGTCGCCGATCGACACGAACCGCTTCTTCCCGATCCCAGGGCACAGCGGCGCCAACGGCACAACGCCGGCGGACTTGATCGCCGCATTCCTCCCATTCTCCGAATCTCCCGTCAACCCCACTGGTATCGGACCCACACAGGACGACATTTCACAGCTGTGGCTAGCTCACTCGAGCGACACGCTCGCCGCGGTCGCGATACTGGAAGCTAACGCCGCCTCAGCCGGGATCGGCCAGATCTTTTATGGGCCATCGCTCGAAACGATGTTCAACGCGCCCGGACTGCCCCCGAACGGCGATCCGCGCACGCCGGATATTATCGTGCAACCAAACGTGGGCGTAATCTACACCGGAAGTTCTAAGAAACAAGCGGAGCACGGAGGTTTCGCGCACGACGATACCAACGTCATGCTGTTGGTGTCGAACCCCGACCTGCATGCCCGCACGGTTACCAGCTTTGTCGAAACCACTCAGGTCGCTCCCACTATCCTTCAAGCCCTGGGGCTCGATCCGAACGACCTGGACGCCGTCCAGAAAGAAGGTACTCCAGTTCTGCCAGGACTGGGCTTGAAATAGAGACTCGGAGAGAACTCCAACCCGCGGAATTACGGACTCAAAGTCGGCATCGTAACTATGATGGAGGGCGAAAACGGCTAACGATGGCCTGTGCGATATGCGTATGAGGACCCTTCTTTCAGACGAGAGTTCGTCTTGCAGTATCCTGCCTCTATGCGGAGTGTAATGCAGCCTTTGATCTTTGCTCTCTGTGTCGTGTTTGCGTCCAGTAATCTGTTCGCCCAGAGGCCTGGCTGGCAGCCGTCACCGGGCCACACGCAAGTGCCGATATGGCCAGGCACAGCCCCTGACGCCCAGTTCGGCCCAGCGCCCAACACCGAAAAGGTGCCGGAACCGGGAGAGGTGGAGAACGTCTCGCGGCCCACGCTGACGGTCTATCCGCCAACGGGCAACAATACGGGCGCTGCGGTGGTTGTCTTTCCTGGCGGGGGCTATTACGTCCTGGCAATCGATATCGAAGGCACGGAGGTATGTGACTGGCTGACAGCAAAGGGGATCACGTGTGTGCTGTTGAAGTATCGCGTTCCGAACTCGGGGCCGCAGTGGGATGAGCGATGTAAGTGTCAGATAAAGCCAAAAGCCCCGATGGCGCTGGAAGATGCGCAGAGGACAGTGGGGCTGGTCCGCTTTCGTGCCCCGGAGTACCGCATCGATCCGCATAAGATCGGCGTGCTTGGATTCTCAGCAGGCGGGCACCTGGTGACAGATATCTGCACGCATTTCGACAAACGTTTGTATCCTGCTGTAGATATGGCCGACGAAGTAAGCTGCCGCCCCGATTTCGCGGTGACGCTTTATCCGGGGCATCTCTGGTACAAGAAGTTTGAGTTGAATCCGGATATTCCTGTTACCCGCCACACGCCTCCTACGTTTCTGCTGCAGGCCGAGAATGATCCCGTGGACAGCGTCAACAACTCGCTGGTTTACTACATTGCGCTGAAGAACGCCGGGGTTCCAGTAGAAATGCATTTATACGCGGAAGGCAAACATGCCTTTGGGCTGCGGCGAACGAAGTTTCCGATAACGCGATGGCCTCAGTTAGTGGAGACATGGCTGCGGACGATCGGGATGATTTCGGAGTAGGTGCTTCGGGATCGCATTGCTGTGCTGTTTCCCGGTCAGCAAAGAATTCGGCTGCGCGCAGCCGGGCGAGGCTCGCAGCCATGTGGTCTGGCGTGAGTTTCATCGCGTCCAAGTAGTCCTCTTGCAGGTCCGTGGCGTTTTTGTCTGTTCAACCTGTCCTCATACCTACTATCGGCCTAACGGTCTGGATCGGACTGACTGTGGCAGCATGCCGTGACAGCGCCAGAATAGACGGAGAGCGCAGTTCGACTGCCAACACTTGCCGTGATCAGCCCGGCGGATTTTCTAAGTATCGGGCGGGACATGTGCCCATATGTCGCGTCCCCGTAAGGGGCGAGCCACGCCTCGCCCGTTTGTTCGCTAGTCAAATCGCCTGAGCCAGATATCGCGTACGGAGATCTTGCACGGCTCGCTTTCGATCTCGAAGCCAATGAGTCCCGGTTGGTTATTGACTGAGTCTTTGTTGTCATCGATGAAGACCGCCATCAGCTGGCCGTTCATGATGTGCATCATCACTCCACCGCGCGCGATGATCTCGTACTCGTTCCATTCATTGACCTTCACATAGCCGCCCAGCGCCTGCTTGTCGCCGATCGTGGCAACCAGGCGGTTGGTTTGGCCGGGCAGCGCCTGCGTTACCTGGCCGCGATACGCGAGGATGCCCTGCATCGTGTTTTCGGACTACCATTGTCCTGTGTACGCCGCAGTCTCTGCAGTGACCGGGAACCAGAAGTCTGCCTGCGGGCCGGTCATCATGAACTTGAGGTCGTACGGCGGCTGGCCGGCGGGTTGCAGTCGTGTCCACGGTACGCCGGTGACACTTCGGTACTGTATGCCGCCACCACCGCCTTTTTCGATCTTCATCTGCAGCTTCAGATCGAAGTCGCGTGTTTTGTCGCCGCGATAGACGATGTAGTTGTTGCCCTGGGGCTTGCCCGCGAAAGTTTCGCCTACCATGACGCCGTCTTCGACGCGCCAGATATTGGGGTCGGCGTCCCATCCGGTGAAACTTTTGCCGTCGAAGATCTGCTTGTAGCCCGTGTGCTCGTCAATGTCATATGGCGCCGGGTCATGAAACTTCGGCATCCCGACGAGCTTCTCTCCGTGCGGGCCGGTCTGGGGCGGGTCCGCAGCTGGAGACTCCAGCGCCCGCGGCACGGATTGAGCGATGAGCGCGGCAGGGAGCGCCAGGAAAAAAACGCCCAGCCCGGTCTGCCGGCAATAGTAATTGACTAACGAAGCGCGCGTAGCGGCGACATGGTGCGACCATGGAGTTTGTACCTTTCCAGTGAGACGATTCAGGACAAATAGGAGTTTAGCGTGACGAGGTCCTTAACGACACCTTTCTCCATAAGCCATGTTTCGCCGATAAGTCGGGAGCGCAACTGTGATTGCTGGTTGCACCGCGCACGCAAGGTTTAGCGGGCCCAAGGGCGTTTCTCGGTCCTTACCCGGTGGGCTGGGTGGTCTGTCTGCGGGTGGCCCGTCACTTTAAGCGCAATCGAGTCCAATGTCGCTAAATAGTTTGGCGGCTTCGTGTATGATGGGCGGAAACTGAGAATCAAAGAATCAATTAAAATCCTAGGGGGTCGGTGTCATTCTCGCGCCGACTACAGTAGCCAAAATGGAAACCTTGGCGGCATGACTCAACCGGACACGGCATACTGCGAGGGCAAGGACTGAGGGATGACGAAAGATGATGAATCACCGACACGGCCGCAGAGCATTCCTGAACCTGGCCGGAGGTGGCGTCGCCGCTCTTGTCGGCGGGGCATGGCCAAGTATCCCTATGGCTGCCGAAGGGCAGTACGCCGATCTGGTTGTGTTCAATGCAAAGGTATGCACGGTCGATCCCCTGGCGCCGAAGGTGGAGGCGTTCGCGGTCAAGGCCGGCCGGTTCACCGCCGTTGGGACTACCGCGGAGATGAGGGCGCTCATCGGCAAGGGGACACAAACGTTCGACGCCAAACAGATGACCATCGTGCCCGGGTTCATCGACTGC
>DATLVQ010000381.1:0-9668 GCA_035577325.1 Bryobacteraceae bacterium
CGGCACTGGCGAATCCAGGGATCAAAGCCGTGCATATCTGCACGCCCAACGCGGCGCATTTCCCGATGGCCAAAGCGGCGCTGGAAGCTGGGAAACATGTGCTGTGCGAGAAGCCGCTGGCCACCTCAGCCGCCGAGGCCGAAGAGATGGCGAAGCTCGCGCGATCCAACAATCTGGCCAATTGTGTATTTCACAATCTCCGCTATTACCCCATGGTGCAGCAATTGCGTCGCATGCGCGAAGCGGGCGAACTGGGCGAGATTCTCTGCGTGCAAGGCACCTACTCGCAGGACTGGCTGCTTTACGATACCGACTGGAACTGGCGCATCGAAACCAAATCCAACGGCCGCTCACGAACCTTCGGCGACATCGGCACCCACTGGTGCGACATGATCGAGCACGTCACCGGCCTGCGCATCCAGTCGCTTTGCGCCGATTTGCAGACATTCCATAAGACGCGCAAGCGTCCCAAGGGCTCCATTGAAACCTTTGCCGGCAAGACGCAAAAACCCGAAGACTACGATGTGGTTCCGATCGATACCGAAGATTTCGGCGCCATTCTTATTCGGCTGGGCGAGCGCGCGCGCGGCGCATTCACCATCAGTCAAGTTTCCGCGGGCCGTAAGAACCGCCTCGCCATCGAAGTGTACGGTACCAAGGGTTCAGGCGCGTGGGATCAGGAGAAACCCGACGAGTTGTGGCTGGGTCAGCGCAACAGCCCTAACCAGCTCATCGTCAAAGACCCATCGCTCATGACCGAGAAGGCGCGCCTGTACGCTGACCTCCCCGGCGGCCACAGCGAAGGCTATGACGACACTTTAAAACAAGTGTTCCGCCGTTTCTACCGCACCGTGGAAGACCGCTCGGCGCCGGTCGAGTACGCGCAATTCATCGACGGCCTGCGCGGGATGCAGCTGGTGGAGAAGGTCCTCGAGAGCTCCGCCAAGCAGGCTTGGGTGGATGTGCCTGCCTTTAAGTCTGAGAGCGCCGCGCGATAACGCTTCCGGGAATTCCCCGAACAACCGAAGGCAAGCTCTGGGCAGGGTGCTTCAGCGGTCGCCGCTCGTTCGGCTTAATCGGTCTCTTTTTCGACGGATTCCGCGATCTTCAGTTGATACCCATTCGGTTCCCGGATCACGTATTGCCGCACACCCCAGGGCCGCTCCGTAAGCTCTTCGGTGATATCCGCATGCTTCGCCCGGTGCTGCTCGTAAATACTCCCAATGTCGCTGACCCACAGAAAAATATCGGGCGTTAATTGCCGCTCGCGGATGGCGGTCGCCAACTCGGGGTCATGGGAGATATACAGCAGCGCGCCTCCAGCCTTCACCCCGGCATAGACCGGCGGTTCGCCCCAGGTCCATTGCTGCTCGAACCCGAGCGTCTGTTCGAAGTAGGCGACGGTCCCGGTCACATCAGTCGTGCCAATCACGGGTACTGCCGAGCTGTAATTGCCGGAATTCATTTGGCTTCAACCCACGCTTACACTGTACGCCTGGCTTTCGGTCAGGACGGCCGGTTCCGCTTCTTCGAGCGCCTTGCACTCCTGCTCCAGTTCGTCGGCGACCTCATGCGAATAGTTCAGAAAATGCTCGGCGGATAAAAGCACCATGATCCCGAGCCATAATTTTGCCGGCTGGTTCGCCCAGTTCCGCGCCATCAGCCACAGGAATCGCCAGTACGATCGCCGGTAGTTCGATCGAATTCCCTGCCGCCAGATCGACGCCACGAGCACGCGCAAGTTGTACGACAACGGAAGTTTTGGCGGTTGCTGCGTGGCGCGTGGCTGCCAGACTTGCAAAGAGCGAAACGCTCGCCTGAAGAACGGCTCCGCCTCATACAGACCGCTTAGCAGCTGGCTCAGTCCTCGCAGCAACACCGGAGCCGGCAGCTTGGTGCGAAAGTTCGGAGCACTGAAATTGGAGGTCGCCTCGCTGGCCTCATTCAGGCGCCCCTCGCGCTTCATGCGCTCGTACAGTGCGGTCGTCGGCGGCGCCTGCAGAACGCCGGCCATGGCCCATGTGATTGCCGTTCGCTCGATAAATTCCAGCTGGCGCTCGAAAATAGTCTCGTCGTCGGAATCGAACCCCACAATAAAACCCGCCAGCACCCACAGCCCGCTCTCCTGAATTACGCGAACCTGTTGCACGTTGTCGCTGCGCAAGTTTTGAAACTTCTTGGATTCTTTCAGCGCTTCAGACGACGGCGTCTCGATGCCGATAAACACGTACATGAAATTTGCTTCGACCATGGCCGCGATCAGTTCGGGCCGGTCCGCCAGATCAATCGAAGCCTCGGTATAAAACGAAAACGGATGCTTGTGCTTCTCCTGCCATACCGCCAGCTCCCTCGACAGCGCCAGCGCCTTGTGATAATTCCCGATGAAATTGTCGTCGACAATGAACACTTCGTTGCGCCATCCCAACCGCCGCAGCAAGTCGATTTCCCCGATCAGTTGCTCCGGCGTTTTGGTTCTCGGCCGCCGCCCATAGATCGTGATGATGTCGCAGAATTCGCACTGAAACGGACATCCGCGCGAAAACTGTACCGGCATCGACGTGTACATGTCGAAGCGCAGCAGATCGAAGCGCGGCATCGGGCTGGACGTCATATCGGGTTTCTCGGAGACACGGTACAGGCGTCGCGCCGTACCCTGCTCGAGAGCGCGGGCGATGTCCGCGAAAACCTCTTCCGCTTCCCCTGCGAGCACGTGATCCGCCACTTTGAGCAGCATCTCCGGCTCGCTGCTCGCCCAGGGTCCGCCAATGAACGTTCGACGCCCCAGCGAACGGGCACGCGCCAGCACCGCGCGCGTATCTAACCTTTGCGCGTGCATGGCGCTGATCATCACCAGGTCCGCCCACAGCAGATCTTCATCCTGGATCTCTTCAAACGCATGATCGATCAGGCGAATCTTCCACGAAGCCGGACACAGCGCCGCCACCGTGATCAGGCCCAGCGGTGGCGTCATGGCCTTCTCCGGAAGCATCTCGAGCACGCCTTCGAAGCCCCAGAAGGACGGCGGAAAGCGCGGCCACACCATCAGCACTCTCACATTTGGGCCCAGCGGCGGCAACGGCTCCTCGAGAGTCTCACTTTGCAGAATGGAAAACGGGTGACCTGAAACGGCCGGAGACTGGAGCATCGATGACTCTCCTCCTTCGGAGACCTTCACTTGCACGGTTGAGTGAATCGCCGGTGGGTCTGCGCGGGCGTCCCGACTCCTAGTAGCCTGCCGAACCATTCGCACACGCCGCGAGTCGAACTCCTGGAGCTGCGTACGCTCCGGCGTGCACAAAAACCACAAAGCCAGCCCAACACTGGCCGAACGATATTACGCTTTCTCGTGCCCTGAGGTCAACCGCCTCGAAGCCGGCGAATCCTTCCGTACCGTCATCCGCCGTTACGAAGCCGGCCGGTAGGCGGTGTATGCTATGTAGTCTTTCCTGAAGGAGACCCGCCATGCGTCAACTAACGCGCTTGCAAATGCTGTCCGCGATTTCCCTGCTTCTGATCCTTCGCTCACAAGCGCCAGCCCAGGACAAGCCCGATCGCCTCTCCGCTTCCGACATCTTCAATCTGCAATTCGCCTCGGACCCGCAGATTTCTCCCGACGGCAAGCGCATCGTCTACGCCCGCGCCTTCGCCGACATCATGAGCGACAAGCGCCTGTCGAATCTCTGGGTGGTTGACTTCGACGGCCTCGACAACCGCGCGCTCACCAACGGTAATTTCAGCGACGAATCGCCGCGCTGGTCGCCCGACGGCACACGCATAGCGTTTGTTTCCGATCGCGACGGAGCCCCGCAGCTCTACGTTCGCTGGATGGACAGCGGGCAAACCGCCAAGCTCACCAGCCTTGAGCACGAGCCCACGAATCTCGCCTGGTCGCCTGACGGCAAGCGCATCGCGTTCGTCAGCTTCATGCCCGCCGAAAAGCCGAAGATCAAGGGCATGCCTGTGGCGCCAGAGGGCGCAAAATGGGCCGAAGCTCCGCAGATCTATGACCGTCTCGTCTATCGCTTCAATGCGCGCGGCTATCTCAAACCGGGATTCACGCAGCTTTTCATCATTGCGTCCGACGGCGGCGCCCCGCGCCAGTTGACCACGGGTGAATTTCCCCATGGCGGCTCGCTGTTCGGTGGCGCAGCGCCGGTCTGGACTCCGGACGGCAAGTCGTTGCTCATTTCCGGGAACTTTCGCTCCGATTTCGAGTACGACCCGCTCAACACCGAAGTCTACGAAATCACCGCCGACACCGGCGCCGCCAAAGCATTGACGCACCGCCAGGGCCCCGACAATGACCCCGAGATCTCGCCCGATGGCTCTCAAATCGTCTACACGGGATTTGACGATCGCCATCAGGGTCATCAAACTACCCATCTCTATCTGATGGATCGTGACGGCGGCCACACCCATGTGCTCACGCCGCAGCTCGACCGCGACGTCCAGAGCCCGCGCTGGGCGCCCGACGGCAAGGGGATTTATTTCGTTTACGACGACCAGGGCGATACCAAACTCGCCTACTCGACTTTAGACGGCAGCGTCCGGCAAGTCGCCGCGCATCTCGGTTCCGGCGGATCGAGCTACGGCGGCAACGCAGCCTTCACGCAAGCACGCAACGGAAACCTCGCCATGACCCACAACACGCCAAGCGACCCCGGAGATATCGCGGCGGGCACGCCGGCTGATCGGACGCCGCGCGTCGTCACTTCGCTCAATCGCGAGCTTTTCACGCAGAAGAAGCTCGGTGACGTCGAAGAGTTCTGGTTCAACTCTTCGTTCGATCAACGCAAGATTCAGGGTTGGATCGTCAAGCCGCCGGACTTCGACCCCGCAAAAAAGTACCCGCTCATTCTCGAAATCCACGGTGGTCCCTTTGCCAACTACGGCGACCGCTTCGATACCATCAAGCAGATTTGGGCTGCGCGCGATTACGTGGTGCTCTATGTCAATCCCCGCGGCAGCACTAGCTACGGAGAGGAGTTCGCCAACCTCATCCACCACGCCTACCCCGGCGATGATTTTTCCGATCTGAACTCCGGAGTGGATGCGGCCATTGCCAAAGGCTATGTCGATGCCAACAATCTCTTTGTGACCGGCGGCTCGGGCGGCGGCGTGCTCACATGCTGGACCATCGAGCACACCACGCGCTTCCGCGCCGCCGCCAGCCTTTACCCCGTCATCAACTGGTACAGCTGGACACTGACCTCCGACCTGCCCTCTTTTTCCACGCTCTACTGGTTCCCCGGCGCGCCGTGGGACAACCTCGAACAGTACATGAAGCGTTCCGTGATCTCGTATGTCAACAAGGTCAAGACGCCGACCATGCTCATGACAGGCGAAGAGGATTGGCGCACGCCGATTTCCGAGGCTGAACAATATTACTCGGCGCTAAAGCTGCTGAAAGTCGAGAGCGTGCTCGTCCGTGTGCCCAGCGAGCCGCACGGCGTGCAACGCCGCCCTAGCCATCAGGTCGCCAAGACGCTGTACGTCTTAGATTGGTTCGAGAAACATCGCATCAAGCTCTAGCTAGAGCAACTCGAAATCGTGTTAGAAACACCGCACGGAGCGAACACGCCCGAACCTGCGCGCGCCTCGACTTAGCATCGTTAACGGAGCCCAGAATATTCCCGGCAAGCGTCGGCGCCGGAATCTGTGAACTCATCGGACTAAAGCACGATATCAAGAATCTGCCATCCTGAACTTCCAGCCAGCGCTTACAACCCGGCCCGCAGATAGGCGATCACGTCCGCGATCTCCTGCCGGCTCATGGATTCCTCCAGGCCCTCGGGCATAAGCGAAACGGTTGATGCCCGAACATTGGCGATGTTCTGCCGCAGAATCGTTTCATCGCCCTCCGTTCCGCCGCGCAGCGTCAGAGCTCCGGGCGTTTCACCCGCGATCACGCCGTCGTGGATCTCGCCGTCCTTGGTCGTCACGACATAATGCACGTAGTGCGGCTCAATCGCATAGCTCGGGTTCAAAATCGACGTGAGCAATTCTTCTTTGGTCTTGTTGTTGACTCCCGAAAGATCGGGGCCCACGCGGCCGCCCTGCAGACGCGGCATGTGGCAGCGGGCGCAAGTTTTGTCGAAGACTTGCTTTCCCCGCCCTTCGTCGCCCGACAGTTTGAGCACGTCGCGATAATTCTCGACCACTTTCGCACGGTCCGACGACTGATCCTGAAAAACCTGTCGCGCCCGGCGCGCGATCGACGGATTGGTGTCGTCCATCAGCCGCGAGCGGGCCGCGATATCCACCGCCGCCAACTCCACTTGGCGATCCTCGATCGCCTTGAGCAGCAGCGGTACGCGTTCCTGCTGATTCAGAAAAGCAGCGACGACCTCTTTGCGTGCTTCCGGATTGTACGTCTTCCAGTTCTCGAGCAGCGCCGGCGCAACCGACGGATCGTTGAACGCCGAGAGACACTCGACCGCCGCCGTCTGCAATTCGGGAGGCGGACTGGACGCCAAGATCTGCTCCAGAACCGGCTTCACGACGCCGAGTTGGCCCGAGCGCAGCGCGCGCACGGCGGCGGCCCGGTTCGCGATCGGCAGCTGCGCGGCTGTCGCTTCCCGCGAAGCGCGCTGCACAAGGGTATAGAGCTGCAGATGGGCGGCGACCTCCCACGCGGCTTTTTGCACGCTGTCGGACGGCTGGTTTAAAAAGGTCGCCAGCTTCAATTCGGCCCCCCCGACGGGCAGATCGTGAACACTTGCGAGCCGCAGACCCTTCGCCAGCCCGAATAGTGCAGCCGCACTTTCATGCGGATGCTGCGCCACCAGCGCCTCCTCCACCGACAGGAACCGCCGGATCTCGTTCACATTGTGCTTGGCGCCGATCAGCGCGGCCAGTTGGTTCAGGAACAGAGGATTGAGTTGAAATTTGTTGCGCGAAAGATACAAGTGAAAGAAATCCGATGCGGTATCGTTCAGCGAGCTGAGAATCGCCGCGCGAAACCAGGGGTCGCCCGCTCGTTCGCGCGCCAGTTCGGTCAGCGCCGAAAGCGCGCGCGGATCTTTGAACTCGCCCAGTGTGAATGCAAGCTGAAAAGCTACCCGCGTCTCGGGATCGCTTCTCAACGCCAGCACGGCACTCACAACGCCCGGCGCCGCGCCAAACGGTTCTGCCAGCCGCAGCGCATGTTCGCGAACTCGCGGATGCGCATCTTTGAGCGCCGCCATCACCATCTGCGGGTCTAGCGCCGAGAGGCCCTCAAGCGTCCATAGCGCATGCAAACGCGCCTGCGGAAAATCGCTTTTCTGCGCCAACACTTTGAGCAGCGGGATCGCCGCCTTGTCCTGCCGCTCCACCAGCAGGCGCTGCGCCGTCTGCCGGTGCCAGCCGTTCGTGTTCGAAAGCTGCTCCACCAGCTGGGCCGTTGTGGCCTTGCCCAGGTTCGGTCTCAGATCCCGTTGGCGCAGCGGATGGTTGGGCACGATGCGGTAAATCCGGCCTTTGTCTACGCCGCTCCAGAAATCCATCTTCTTCTTGATCTGCTCGGGAATGGATTCGGGCGTCTCGATAAATTCGCGATAGATGTCGGTGATGTACAGATTGCCGTCCGGCGCGTTGGCAAAGTTGCAGGGCCGGAACCATACGTCCGTCGAGGCCAGGAATTCAGAATTTTCCTCCGCGCGGTGCGCGACAAAAGTCACTCCATCCGGCAACAGCACGTCGCGATGAACCAGGTTGGCGCTCACATCGCCGGTGAACGCATTGCCCCAGTACGGCCTGGGGAAAACGTCACCGGTATAAACTGTGTCGCCCGTTGCGGCCGTGAACCAGCCGGCCACCTGCTCGACGCGGTTGAGCTTGTTCTCGTCGTAGCGTTGTTGCCGCAGCTTGGTCCGTTGCCGGCGCCACGCCTGCGGCTTCGTCAGCGGATACATGCGCGCCGTGCCCACGCCGTGATCTGAAATGTCCTGCGACACTTCATTGACTTCGACCAGCGGCGCGCGGATCAAGTATTGCATCGGCACCACCACCTGGCGAATGTGAATCGTGTTCTGCGAAATGAACCGGTTGCCCCAATCGTCGAAGCCCATGCCGAATTGCGTCGGACCCGATGCCGGCTCCGCCAGTCCGCGGTCCGGCTGGAATCGGAAATCCGCGCCGCGCACCAGAACCTCGGGCCGCTCGGGATGGTCGGGCGACCTGATGCGGCCGTTCGATCCGTCGTTGGCCACATAAATCCAGTTGTCGATTCCCAGCCGGGGATTGGTAACGCGAGCCTCCGGATTCACTTTCGGAAACCCGGTGTAGAGTACCTGGCGCACGTCGGCCTTGCCGTCGCCATCCGTGTCTTTGAAATAGAGAATGTCCGGCGCGCTGGTGACGATCAGCCCGCCCTTCCATGGCATGATGCCGCTCACTTCAAGCACATGGTCCGCAAAGACCGTCCGCTTGTCGAGCCTGCCGTCGCCATCTGTGTCTTCGAGCAGCACGATGCGCGAACGTGCCGGCTCACCCTGCGGCGGATCGTCCGGATAATCGAGCATCTCGCACACGTAGACCTTGCCGTTTTCGTCGAACACCATCTCGACCGGATCGAAAACCATTGGCTCGCTGGCGAACAGCTCCACGTGAAAATCGGCATTGACATGTATGCTCTTCAGCGATTCTTCTGGCGACAGCGAGGGCGCGTCCGGATGCTTGCTGGAGCAGGAAAGGAGAAAGAGAACCGTGGAAACGCCCGCTACAACCGCCCAACGGGTCAACCCAATACACCTGGAGTGGAACATTATTGCGAGCGATTATCGCACGCGGGGATAAGGGTTGTCTAAGCGTTGCGCAGGAATCGCCGTACTTCGCCGCGCGCGCCAGGGAACAGGAACGTGGCCTCTTCCGTCTCCTTACTTGGAGGGCGAGCCAAGCACCTGCCGCAACTCAATCGTCTTGAAATAAACCTCTGCGCCCTCCGATTGGAACAGGAGCTTCCCCTTGGTGAGCGAAGACCCCGTGCCTTCATTCACCAGTTTGTGATTCACGTAATAGCGCACCGTATCGCCCACCGCCCACAACTCGAGGCAGTTCCATTGCCCGTGCGGCTTTTCGACTTCTTTCTGTGGGTCGCGGTAACCGGCCACGTCTTTCCACGGTCCTTTGCCGAAGCGGTCGAAGCGGCCCTTGTTCTTGGTCTCGCCCTTCACCGTGAGCTGCGTCTCGCCCACCAGAATGATGTCGCCGGTGCCTCCTTCGATCATTTGAAATTCGATCGAGTGCGGCCAGACTTTGTCCTCGCCATTCACGTGAAACAGCACGCCGCTGTCGCGCGCCTTGTCTTTACGCGGTTCGTGGGTCTGTTCGCCCCACTTGAACATTACGTGCAGGTAATAATTCTCGTATTCCTTTTCGGTAATGAAATAGCCGAACTCGCTTCCGGAAACATGCACCGCCCCGTTCTCCACGCGAAAGACGTGATCCGGATCGTGGTTCTTCCCTTGCTTTTCTAGAAACGTGTAGAACCCGTCGAGATTCTTGCCGTTGAACAGTTTGATTTTCGGGCCCAGCTTCGGATTGGCCGCGGATAGCGCGGCTGACGCGCAGAGAATTAGAGTAATGAGTGGTTTCATGGTTTGAGTCCGTAGAGTTTGATGGCATTCTCGCGCAGCACCATGCGCGCAATTTCGGTGGCTCGTTCGCGGGAAATCTCGGCGTCGCGG
>DATLVQ010000382.1:0-8447 GCA_035577325.1 Bryobacteraceae bacterium
GCGACATACATCACGCGATAGATGCCGCTCTCGTCCCTGATGCGAATCTCTTTTGTACCAGCACCCACATCGTCGAACGGTTCCAGTCGGCCGGTTCAAGCCCGACCTGGACCTTCCCCAACTGGAAGCCCGCTTCCTTGCGGGCCTCTTTTGGGAATGCCAGCAGATCGTCGTAGGCAGAGCCCACCCAACGGATCTGCTTCTCATTGTCCATAGGACCGGCATGTATAAAACATTATACACGACTGGCAAAACGGCGTTTAGTTTGGCGCTTATCAAAAAGACGGAGCCAGAGTTGGAAACTCGCATTCCTGGGAGCCCAAGTTGGACGGTGGCTCCCCGGCATGGATTCGAACCACGATTCACGGCTCCAAAGGCCGCTGTCCTACCATTAGACGACCGGGGAAAATCGGTGCTGCAAGATGAGGCGCTTCTCCAGTGTAGCGTTGCCCTACGAGCCGCTGCAACGCTCATGCTATCATCGCTCGTGGAAGCTAATCTTGGCCGGTGCCGGGCGCGGGCTTCAAACCCGTCGTGCGGTACTTACGTGTCGCATGTGGGTTCGACTCCCACTAGCTTCCGCCAAATTCCAGAAGCGGGCGGGCCCATTACAATATTCAGTTGACTGTGCTGCCCCTCGTCCATCCAGACGTTCGCGAGCGCGCTGAAGCTCTGGGCCGCCAATTCCAATCGGCCGCGCCCTTCCGCCACGTGGTGATCGACGAATTTCTCGCGCCCGACTTCTGCGCGCGGCTGATCGCTGAATTCCCGGGGTTCGATCATGAGCACGCGCGCAACGAGATGGGTGACGTGGGCCGCAAGGCCGTCTTCCAGAACCTCCCGCAGCTTGGCCCGGCCTATGCGCAATTGGATGCCATGCTGCGCAGCCGCGAATTTCTTGCCTTCGCCGGACAAATCACGGGCATTCCCGATTTACGTTACGACCCCGAGTACATTGGCGGCGGCACCCACGAAAATCTGAGCGGGCAGGATCTCGATCCGCATGTGGATTTCAATTATCACCCCACGACGCAGCTTCACCGCCGGCTCAATCTCATTGTTTTTCTGAATCCTGAATGGCGCGCCGAATGGGGCGGCAACCTGGAGCTCCATGTGAATCCCTGGCTCCCCCCGGAAGAGGATTCGGTGACCGCGATTGTGCCCATCGCTAATCGTTGCGTGATCTTTGAAACTTCCGAGAGCTCCTGGCACGGCTTCAAACAGATCCGGCTCCCGGACGATAAGAAGCATCTCACGCGGCGTTCGATCGCCGTTTACTACTATACGAAGCAGCGGCCCGCGGAGGAAATCGCGCCGAATCATTCGACTGTTTATGTCCAGCGGCCATTGCCGGAACATCTCCGCGCGGGATATACGCTGCGCGACGAGGATGTGGAAGCCGTCCGCGGCCTGCTGATCCGGCGTGATACGCAGATCCGCTATCTCTATGAACGCGAAAAAGAGTTTTCGGAAGTTGTACACGGCATCCTGCGCTCGAAGTCTTTTCGCTTGTTCCGTACTCTGACCTGGCCGGCGCGCAAATACTGGGGATGGATCAAAACGCGCAGAAGCGCTTAGATCGTAATGCCCTGCCCTAGGCCTTTCTCTCGCGCGCGTCGATATGCCAGGTGCGCGGCGGCCACGTCCTCGACCGCCATGCCGAGAGACTTGAAGATCACGACATCATCCGGTGAGCTCCGCCCGGGAACGCGGCCGAGTATGACTTCACCGATCTCACCCGCGATGTGTGCCGCCGTAAACCGGCCTTCGCGAATTCCCTGCACGATGTCCCCTGCTTCTACCAGCGCCGCCATCCGTGAGTCCACGATGACGCGCGCGCGGGCGACCAGCCCAGGGTCCATCTCGCGCATCTCCGGCCGGTAGGCGCCGAGCGATACGATCAGCGTGCCGGCCCCTACCCACGTATCCCGAACCACAGGCGTGGCCGAGGATGTGGCAAGCACAATCACGTCTGCTCCGCGCACCGCCTCTTCAGCTGTACGGGCGCGGTGAACAGCGGTACTCGTGAGCGAAGCCGCGTCCTCGACGAAGCGGGCCAGGTGTTCGGAAGTCGGACTCCACGCACGCACCTCACGAAAATGCTGTATCCGGCACAAGCTCCCCACATGGCTGCGCGCCTGAATGCCGGAACCAAGGATGGCAAGCACCGCGGAAACGCCTCGCGCCAGATGCCGGACTGCAACTGCCGAGACTGCCGCGGTGCGCGCGGCCGTGATGTATCGGCCATCCATCACGGCAGCCGGCGCGCCGGTCTCCGGATCGAGCAGCAGGATCACCGCCTGATGCGTGGGCAATCCCTGGGCGGCATTACCGGCGAAAACGGTGACGAGCTTCGCGCCTACCGCCGCCGGCGTCGAAATCGATGCCGGCATCACGCCAAAGTATGCCCGTTCCGGACCCACTGCCACCGCGGTGCGCGCCGGCTGATTCACTTGACCGCTTGAAAAAGCGCCGAGTGCGTGTTCCATGATATCGACCAGATCGGCGGCCGGGAGCACTTCGCGTACCTCCGCTTCGCTCAGCACGAGCATGACGAAATCCGCCTTAGATAAGATTACGGACCGCGAACCATACGTTCGCCGGACGTTCGGCCAGCCGCCGCATGAGCCACGGGAACCAGCAGGCGCCGTAGGCGATCAAGATCCGTGCGCGATATCCATCACGCTTGAGCCTGATCAGTTCCGGCCGCTGGATGCCGTAGAGCATCTGGAACTCGTAGGTGTCCTTTGCGACGCCCGCCGATACCGTGTATTCCGAAATGCGGCGAATCAGTTCGCGATCGTGAGTGCCAATCGCGATCCGCGCGCCCGCACGGCACGACGGTCAGCCGAGAAGCTTGCAAGCAAGCGTGAAAAAATGCTCATCTACGTCTTTCTTGTTCGGGTAGGCCAGGTTTGGCGGTTCGCGATACGCTCCTTTCACCAACCGGATGGAGGGAGCGAGGGGCATCAATGCCGCGATGTCCTGCGCGGTCCGGTAGAGATACGCCTGCAGACAGAGGCCAACGTTGGGGAATGCCGTGCGCGCGCGCCGGTATAGCTCGAGCGTGATATCCACATATTGGCTGGATTCCATGTCGATCCAGACTATGCTCTTCGAATCCGCATGCTGGATGATGCGCTTCAAGTTGCCGTAGCACTGCGCGGAGCTGAGGTCCAAGCCGAGCTGCGTCAGTTTGACCGAGATCTCGCTGTCCAGCCGGCGCGCGTGAATTTGATCCAGCAGCGCAATGTATTCATCTGTGGCGCGCACCGCTTCGGAGGCATCGTTAATGTTTTCTCCCAGGTGCGTGAAGACAGCGCTGATGCCATATGCACGGAGCGCCTTCGCCGCCCCTAGCGCGTCATCTGCCGTTTCGCCGGGCATGAAACGGGTCACGGTTCTGCGCGCGAACTTGTAGCGCGGTGCCCGCTCGCGCAGCCAGCGATTCTGCGACGCCGCCAGCAGAGCCGCCCTCATCATTGGCATCGGCGGGTCCATTGCCGGGCGCACCTGAGCGCGAGGATGTTTGGCGCCGGCCGTCTCAACTTCTTCATTTGCTGTTTGATGACGACGTATAATAACGCGCCGCGGCTTCCCCCGTCACCTGGTTTGCATGGCCCGCGGCGTTTCTCCGCCGCGTTCGATCAGATGTCCCCAGGCTTCAACCGTTCGGCGGGCTGCGTTATCGTAACCTCCGCGCGAAAGATCGTGGCCCGCGCCCTCGATCGCGAGCAACTCGGCCGGCGCCGAAATGAGCGCCAATGCCGCACGAATTTCATCGAGCGAACCGAAAGGATCGCGCGTTCCATGAACGAACAGAGCGGGTACCTGAAGCTTCGGGAGGTGGGCGGTGCGGAGTTGCCGGGGCTTCTCCGGAGGGTGTAAAGGATACGAAAGCAGCAGCAGGGCGCTGGCGACGGACGCATCTTCCGCCGCCAGCATGCTCGCCTGCCGGCCCCCGTAGGAATGCCCGCCCAGAAAGATGCGCCCCGGCGCGATCTCGCGCAGCACCTGGCCAGCCCGCCGCAATCCGGCGCGATCCAGTGCTCCGTTTCCGGCAGGTGGACCGTGCGGGCGCACCTGGCGAAACGGCAGATCACACCGCAGCACCAAATAACCGGCGCCGGCGAAGTTTTCCGCGACCGCCACCAGCAGCGGCGCGCCGCAGTTCGATCCCGCGCCGTGTGTCAGGACAAGCGCACCACGCGCTTCATTTTCTGGCCTGTGTAGAAAGCCGCGCACGACCGGCTGCCCGGGCGTCTCGTTCGCAAAGCGCTCGATGACACTCATGATGCGGTTTCAGTTTACTGCGCCGACGTCTGTCATTGCGCGCGTCATTGGCCGCGGCTACGGATCTCCTGCAACGTCAGCGTCGCCTGCTGACGGACGCGGTCCGGCATGCCGGCTACGCCGCGTGCATAGCGCTGCACATCCTCCAAGTCTGCCTTCTGTCCAACCAGCAGCAGCGCACGGAGAGCCTCCCATGCGTGCTCTTTATCAGGCGAAAGCTCAACCAATACTTCACCTGCCCGCACGGTGGCTCCTTCATGCTGGCGGAGCTCCAGAACTTCGCCTGGGAGAGGTGACCGGATTTCCGCCGAATCCACGTGCCCCACGAGCGTTCCCGGATTGACGAACTCACCCAGCTTCAACCGGTATCGTATTACTCCGGCGGCTGGCGCAACGATGGCATACGGGTGCAGCATGGTCAGCAGCTCTCCCCGGCCCGACGCATCTCCGAAAGTCGTCAGCGAGAGAGCGGCATTGCGCCGCACCATAGGTGAGGAGTCGGCCAGAAGTTTAAGCAGCGCCTCGTGAAATGGTTGGTAGGTGTGGTCCTGCCCCATGATCCAGGCGACCGTCTGCCGCAGTTCGACGCTGGTGCTCGAAGTCAGCCTGGCAATCGCCGGATACCACTCGATGGCGCGCCTATCGCCACGGCTCATGCTCTCGCCGATCTGTACCAGGGCGTGTTGCGCCTTGCGAGGCTTGGCAGCAGCGTCGCGCAGGTATTGCGCAATCTCGTCGTCGCTGAGCTTGCGTCCGAACCAAGTCCCATACCAGAACAGGAACGGAAACAGCACCAGAAGCACTGCAAAACCGGTAATCATCAAATACGCCCGGCGTCCAGGGCGATGTGATGGATGATTGGAAGGGGTCACCAGAAGTCCATCTTACCGTGCCAGGGCTGTGGGCGCGGCACGTCGGCGCTTCAATTGCCTCGTCAAAAAAGAAAGCGCCGGGAAACTCTTGCGAGTCTCCCGGCGCGTCAAAATACTTCGCGTTGAAGAAACCTATTCGGCCAGCGTCTCTTCGCCAGCGACTTCTTCGGTTAGGCCTCCCGAGTATTGCAGCCGCGTTTCCTCGTCGTATCCCGGAATGGCGTCGAGCGGCGATGGCTCGACCACGGGCTCTTCCACCACATCCTCGCCCGCGATCTTCACCTGGCGGTAATACTCCATGCCGGTTCCGGCCGGCACCAGCCGGCCCATGATGACGTTTTCCTTGAGGCCGCGCAGGTAATCCACCTTGCCGTTGATGGCGGCTTCGGTGAGCACGCGTGTGGTCTCCTGGAACGACGCCGCCGAAATGAACGAATCGGTCGAAAGCGACGCCTTGGTGATGCCCAGCAGGATGGCTTTGCCCTGCGCCGGGCGCTGGCCGGCTTCCACAACTCGCTGGTTCTCCCCTCGGAACTTGAACTTGTCGACCACTTCTTCAGGGAGAAACTCGGTGTCGCCGATGTCTTCCACTTTTACCCAGCGCATCATCTGGCGCACGATGACTTCCAGGTGTTTGTCGTTGATATTGACGCCCTGCAGCCGGTAGACCTCCTGAATCTCGTTGACCAGGTACTTCTGCAGTTCTTTTTCGCCGAGAACGTCCAGAATGTCGTGCGGGTTCCGCGGCCCGTCCATTAGCGGCTCGCCCGCCCTCACGCGCTCGCCTTCCTGCACGTTGATATGCACGCCGCGCGGCAGCGAGTACTCACGCTGCTCGCCGTCGTCGCCTACCACGTAAATCTTGCGCTGGCCCTTGGTGACTTCGCCGTACTTCACCGCGCCATTGATCTCCGCGATAACCGCCGTCTCGCGAGGCTTGCGCGCCTCGAACAGTTCGACCACGCGCGGGAGACCGCCGGTGATGTCTTTGGTCTTCGTGGTTTCGCGCGGGATCTTCGCCAGAACGTCGCCCGCGTGTGCCTCATCGCCGTCACGCACCATCAGGTGAGCGTGGGTCGGCATAAGGTATTTCTTGGCTTCGCCCCGGCCCGATCCGGATTCCGGCCGCACGATCACCATCGGCTGCCGCTTCTCGTCGGAGGAATCGACCACGACCAGCTGCGACATGCCGGTGACTTCGTCCACCTGCTCCTGCATGCTGATACCTTCCTGCAGGTCTTTGAAGTGCACCGTCCCGCTGACTTCGGTCAGGATCGAGAACGTGTACGGATCCCATTCGAGCAGGATCTGGTTGGTGCGCACCGGAGCGCCATCGTCCACTAGAATGCGCGCGCCGTAAACCACGTCATAGCGCTCTTTTTCACGGCCCTTGTCGTCCACCACCACGATCTTGCCGTTGCGATTCATGGCGATGCGCTCGCCATTCTTGTTCTTTACGTCGTTGATGTTGAGATAGCGCGCAAATCCATCGGACTTGGCATCCTGCGTGGATTGTTCCGAAATTCGCGTGGCCGTTCCACCAATGTGGAAGGTACGCATGGTGAGCTGGGTTCCAGGCTCGCCGATCGACTGCGCCGCGATCACCCCGACCGCTTCGCCGCGCTCGACCAAACGGCCAGTCGCCAGGTTGCGCCCATAGCAAGCGACGCAAACGCCGCGCTTCGATTCGCACGTGAGAACCGAACGGATCTTTACGCGCTCGATACCCGCCGCCTGAATCAGCCCGGCGAGTTCCTCGGTGATTTCCTGGTTCACGCCGACGATCAGGTTGCCTTCGAAATCGCGCTGATCTTCCAGCACCACGCGGCCCACAATGCGGTCGCGCAATGGTTCGATAATCTCGCCCGATTCGATAATCGACTCGACAAAGATGCCTTCGCTCGTGCCGCAATCGTTCTCGGCAATGATGACATCCTGCGAAACGTCGACCAACCGCCGCGTCAGGTAGCCGGAATCCGCCGTTTTTAGAGCGGTGTCGGCCAGACCTTTGCGCGCGCCGTGCGTGGAGATGAAGTACTGCAGCACGTTCAGGCCTTCGCGGAAATTCGCCGTGATCGGGGTCTCGATAATCTCGCCCGACGGCTTGGCCATCAGCCCGCGCATACCGGAAAGCTGGCGGATCTGCTGCTTGGAACCGCGCGCGCCCGAATCGGCCATGATGTAAATCGGATTGAGATAGCGGCCGGTACGGTCGTCCTCTTCCATCGCCGACATCATTTCGTCGGAGACCCGCTCCGTCACTTTCGACCAGATTTCGATGATCTTGTTGTAACGCTCGCCGTGCGTGATGGCTCCGTCCTGATACTGGCTCTCGACGTCCACCACTTCCTTCTCTGCTGCCTTCACCAGCCCGGCCTTCTCGCTCGGCACAACCATGTCGTCGATGCCGATCGAAATTCCCGCGCGCGTTGCGTATAGGAATCCGAGGTTCTTGATCTCGTCCAGCATCTGCACCGTGGTTTGCAACCCGAATTTCAGGTAGCAGTACTGCACCAACTGGCCGAGGCCCTTCTTCTTCATAAGGCCGTTGATGAACGGCATGTCGGCGGGCAGATGATCGTTGAGGATCACACGGCCGACGGTGGTGCTCATGTACTGTTTCACGTACACCGCCGGCTCGGTGTGCAGCACGTTCTGGTTGTCGAACGCTTTAGTCAGCTCGATGACCCTGCCGGTATAGCGCAACTTGATCGGTGTGAGCGTTTCCACTTCGCCCATCTCGAGCGCGATCAACACGTCTTCGCTCGAGGCGAAAGTACGGCCTTCGCCCTTGGTGCCCGGCCGGGATTTGGTCAGGTAATAGCAGCCCAGCACCATGTCCTGCGTCGGCACCGCGATGGGGCCGCCATGCGCGGGCGAAAGAATATTGTTCGATGCCAGCATCAACGTTGACGCTTCGATCTGGGCTTCGGGCGATAACGGAATGTGGACCGCCATCTGGTCGCCGTCGAAATCGGCGTTAAACGCCGTGCAAACCAGCGGGTGAATCTTGATGGCTTTACCTTCGACCAGCACCGGCTCGAAAGCCTGAATCCCCAGGCGGTGCAGCGTGGGTGCGCGGTTCAGCAGAATCGGGTGGTCTTTAATCACCTCTTCGAGAATGTCCCACACCACTGGATCCTGCTGCTCGACCAATTCCTTAGCCTGCTTAATAGTGGTGCAATGCCCGCGCTGCTCCAGACGATGGTAGATGAACGGCTTGAACAGCTCGAGCGCCATCTTCTTCGGCAGACCGCATTGGTGCAGTTTCAGCTCCGGCCC
>DATLVQ010000383.1:0-4412 GCA_035577325.1 Bryobacteraceae bacterium
TACCCGGCGTTATCTCACATCCGAGTTGGGCCAGGGCGTGGGGCGCCGCCAGCCGGGGTTCGGATTTAGCCATTTCGAGTGCTGACGTCAGTTCCGCCGTGAACTGGGTTCCCGCGCCCAGCCATTGCCGCCGATAGGGAAGCTTAGCTGATCGCCGCCTTCAGGCGCTCCCACGGTAACTGGAACGATCGGCGCTGGCATCGCTTCGCCAAGCGCAGCAGCGGTTTGCGCAAGAACTAAGGGATGGAACAAGAGCCAAGTGACCGAGTAAATCGTCCATAGGTGCAAACTTCCGAGGCATTTCGACGTGGATGGTATCACAATCGTTCCAAGTGCCTAACCCATGTGGAGTGTGAGCGTCGCAGTTACTTTTCTGCCTCTAAGGTCCGCCGGCGATCACGGTGGTAATCGGCCAACATCAGGTTGGCGGCGGCGATCGTTGCCACCTCATCCGCCACGCGTTCCAGATCAATAGCAGGAATCACGATATAGAGCTCGTCGTCGCCCAATCCGGTGTAGATGCGGTTGCCGATGCAGGCGGAGCTGGCCACTGCGCCTTTTGCCAGAGCCGCGGGTATCGCCATGCAGGTGGGACGCCCCAGCATTGGCAACTGGGCGGAGACGCCGGCGCGCTGGGCAGCTTCGGAGAGTAGCATCATGGACGACGGCCGGCCGGAAAAGAGCACGACATCAGGGTCTACGGGCGTGTCGGCGAGAGGGGCGTAGATAATCACGAGCGGCGTGCCGGGAAACTTGAAGATATCGGGGATGTCCTTCATCTGGATGTAGCCGATGCCGGTCATGAGCCGCAACGTCTCGTCTAGTTCGCGCGCGCGATCTTCCGGCAGGGCGATGTTATTGGTATAGGCGCCGACGGGGCAGTTATAGTGGTCGGCCGGCTCGGTGTAGAAAGTGCGGCCTTCCGCGGCCAACCGCCAGAAGCTGCAGCTGGAGGGCTCGACGCCCGTAAATTTTGCGACGCCTGGCGGCCGGGTCTCATGGAACGTCACGGCCACGGGACGGCGTGTCAAACGCAATGCGCGCGCGAGCTGCTCTTCGAGTTCTTTGTAGTTCCGGGTCATGGAATGTATTGGCGCAGGTAACGCGAGCTGTGCTCAAGCGAAACCTTGCGGTTTTCGAGGGAACCTTCGTACGCCCGGTCCTCGACCTCGACGCAAACCGCGCCATCATACCCGGTTTCGGTCAGCACGGAAAAGAATCGTCCCCAATCAACGTCGCCCAGCCCGGGAAGCTTCGGCGTATGGAAATCGTTGGGGTGCGCCATAATGCCGACTTCGTTCAGGCGGACCTGATCGAGCCGGGCATCCTTAGCGTGGACGTGGAAAATTCTATCGCGGAATTCGCGCAAAGGCTTCAAGTAATTCATCCGCTGCCAGATGAAGTGCGAAGGATCGAAATTGAGGCCGAAGTTACGGCTGGGAATGTCTTCGAAAGCGCGACGCCATATGCGAGGCGACGTCATGAGGTTCTTGCCGCCGGGCCACTCGTCTTTAGTGAAAGCCATGGGGCAGTTCTCAATGCCGATTTTGACGCCATGATCCTCGGCGAATTTGATCAAAGGCCGCCAAGTCTCCAGAAACCGGGGCCAGTTGTCGTCCACCGACTTGGTCCAGTCGCGGCCGACGAAAGTATTGACCACGCCCAAGCCCAGCAGCTTCGCCGCCTGGATGACGTGGCGCAGGTGTTCCACATAAACGCGCGCCTCGGCGGGGTCGGGCGCGAGCGGGTTGGGATAGTACCCCAGGCCGCTAATGGCCACGCCGGCCTTCTTCATGGTGTCGTGGACGCGCCGGGCGTCGTCAGCCGTGAATCCGGCGACATCGATATGGGTCACGCCGGCGTACCGGCGCTCGGCCTTGCCTTTGGGCCAGCACATCACTTCGACGCAATCGTAATTATTGGCCGAGGCAAATGCGGCGACCTGTTCCAGTGTTAAGTCGGGCAAAATCGCGCTGACAAATCCAAGTTTCATCATCCGGCCCAGTATGCCACACGGGGTAGGGTGGGCCGGAGCGCCTCTGTTGGCTAAAGTTTCCCCGAACGGCGGACGATCAACCGCTTGTGAAGCTACTGCTTTGCATCGTCTTGTTTGTTTGCCTGGCACCCGGGTTCGCGGCCGGGCAAGGCGGGCCGCCGGCGGCGGATGTTTCGAACCTGGACCTCGAACAGTTGATGCAGATCAAGGTCGAGGCGGCCTCACTGCACGAGCAGAGCCTCGCGGATGCGCCTGCCAGTGTCACCGTGATTACGCAGGATGAGATCCGACGCTACGGATGGCGCACGCTGGCTGAAGCCTTGAGCTCTGCGCGGGGCATCTATACCTTCTCTGACCGCACGTTCACGTATGGGGGAGTACGTGGATTTTCGCTCCCGGGCGATTATGGGCAGCGCGTCCTGCTGATGGTGAACGGGCACAACATGGCGGACAACATCGTGGGCGAATCCAACCGGCTCGCGGAGGATTTCCCATTAGATATGACCTTGGTCAAGCGAATTGAGATTATCCGTGGGCCTTCCTCCGCGCTGTACGGAACCCACGGTATCTTTCTCACGATCAATGTCGTGACTTTCTCTCCCGAGGAATTGAGCGCCGCCGAGATCCACACCGAATCCGGCAGTCTGGGCGAGAAGAAGATCCAAGCCATGACCTCGGTATCTCTTCCGCACGGAGCTTTACTCCTGCTCTCGGGCTCTGTGTTCAATGACAACGGTGACCACTCCATTTACTTCCTCGAGGCTAACACTCCGGCAACCAATCACGGCCGGGCCATCGACATGAATGGCCAAAAGGGCTACCACCTTTTCGGAGATTTCATCTGGAACGGCTGGAGTGTCACTGCGCTATTTGGCACGCGTTCTATTATCCAACCTGTCTCCTTCGGGGACACGATTTTCAACGACCGCGGCACCAGACTGGTGGACAGCCGCAATTTTATCGACGCCACCTACACCCAAGGCTTTGGCTCCTCTCGGACGCTGGAATGGCGAACCAGCTACGACAGTTATAACGTCCAGGGCATTTACCATCTCGTGCTTGACCCTGGCGCCGATATCCTTGAGGATAATCGCGACGTTTTCCATGGGGCTTGGCTAGGAAGCCAGCTCACTTACCGCCTTCCCGTTCGCCACTTCGGCTCGGTCACCATCGGAACGTCCGCCACGTTCGAATTACGCACCCTGATGCAGAACTTTGACGTTCAACCGGTGTACCACCAATACCTCAGTGTTGACAGGCGGGACAAACAGTTTGCCGTTTTTGCACAGGATGAATGGGACCTTACGCGCAAATGGAAATTGAATCTTGGAGCGCGGTTCGATTTCTCCGCATTGCTGGCGAATTCCTTCTCGCCGCGCGCTGCGCTGATCTATCAGCCGTCCACGAGAGTTTCCTACAAGTTTCTGTACGGCCGCGCATTCCGCAATCCGAGCGCACTAGAGTTGTTCTACAATGTCCCATTTGCGGACTTGGGGAACCCTTCCGCACGTCCGGAGAGAGCCAATACCTTTGAGTTTGTATTCGAGCGGAAGCTGACCCAGAAAGTCAATGCGCTCCTGTCGGTTTACCGCTATGGCCTCAGCGGGTTGCTCGTGGGGGTAACTACGCCAAGCGGTCTGCTCCAGTATCAGAACACCGACAACGTACGGGCATCAGGTATGGAAGTAGAACTCAACGGATACCCAGTGCCTTGGTTAGAGATCGCGACCAGCATGGCGCTGCAACGCGCCGTCGATTCCTCGCAGAACGCCACATTGAACAATTCTCCTGGCCGGATCGGCAAACTTCGCTTTTCCGTTCCCTTATTTACCAGCCGGTTTTCACTGGCCAGCAGCATGCAATATGTGGGACCGCGGCGGACACTGGACCGTGTCTCGTTACTACCGGTGTTCCACCACGACATCACGATCAGCGCGAAACGTCTGCCCGGCAATTTGGAATTGCAAGCCGGCGTCCGTGATCTCTGGGGCGCCAGATACTCCGATCCCAGCGCGCTTAACGACAGATACGACACGGTGCGACAGCCCGCGAGATCCGTGTTCTTGACACTGACCTGGCGCGAGCCTGACTAGCGGCGCGCTCCAGGGCACACCGGCTCAGTATCCCGCCGGATTTGCTCCCGTCGCCACCGCGTGAATCGCCGGCATCCCCAAACTCCGCCGGCATTCGTCCAGCATCGCTGCCGTCCGTGACGCCCCCACGCGCGTCACCCCAATCGCGCGCACCTGCAGCAGCATGTCAAGGTCACGCACTCCACCCGCCGCCTTCACCTGCACCTTCGCCGGAGCGTGCCGGCGCATTAGATGCAGATCTTCGATGGTCGCGCCGCCCGTGCCATAGCCCGTCGAAGTCTTGACCCAGTCGGCGCCCAACTCGCCGCAAATCTCGCAGAGCC
>DATLVQ010000384.1:0-2804 GCA_035577325.1 Bryobacteraceae bacterium
GCCGAGAAGTGCCGGTCCGAGCGGGGGTAGTCCATAGTCCAGTGCGAATGCCCCTCCCGCCAGTCGCCGAAACGGTTGCCATAAATCGGCGGATACATCAGCCGCGCAAAGACCCACTCGGTTTTTTCCTGGTAGTCGGGAGGGATGGGAAAGCTTTCGTACTCGAAGGCTGGATATTCACGCCATGGGCGCTGGAACGCGTAGGCAACGCTCAGAAGAAGGATACCTGCAACCCCGGCCAAGAGACTATTTCGCAAACGCACCAAGCCAACCTGCCTGCATTTAGGATAGCACTCGCATTGTTGGCGTCGGCGCTGGCTCTGTTCTGATATGTTCTGCTAATGCCGTTGATACGCCTGATCTGCTGGAACCCCGATCTGGCGCGTGAGCGCGCAAAAGCTCTGCGCGGCGCCGGTTTTACCGTGGATGCGTCGCCACTAGGTATTTCAGGTCTAATCGGCCATTTCCGAAAGGTATCGCCCGCGGTTGTGTTGATCGACCTCGACCGGCTGCCGTCTCACGGGCGCGAGGTCGCGATCGTATTGCGGAACAGCAAATCGACGCGCTACATCCCGATTGTCTTCGCCGGAGGACTGGCGGAGAAAGTGGAACGGGTCCGCAGCGAACTGCCGGACGCTTTCTTCACGGACTGGAAAACAGCCGGTACTGCTTTGAAGAAAGCGCTGAAGATGCGTCTGCTCGCGCCCGTGCAACCCGTCGCGCATATGCAGCGCTATGCCGCCTCCAGCCTGGTGAGGAAGCTGGGAGTCAAGCCCGGCATGAAGATTGCAGTGCTGGCGGCTCCGGACGACTTCGAGGAAAAGCTGGGTGCACTGCCCGACGGTGCGGACCTCCAACCCAAGCTGACCCGCCAGACCGCATTGGCCCTCTGGTTCGTCCGTTCGCGCCGGGAACTGGCCGACGGGCTGGAATATATGATCGCGCGGTTACCGGAGGGCGGCGGCGTTTGGGTTGTTCATCCTAAACAATCGGGCCGCTACCGGGCGGACTTCAATCAACGGGATGTAATGACAGCCGGACTTGCGGCCGGCCTCGCTGTATGCAAGGTCTGCGCTGTGGATGCCGACTGGTCGGGATTGATGTTCCGGCGAAAAAAAAGGATGCCGCGTTGACCTCCTCGCGGCCGCGCCGCTTTGACGTATAGTGAACTGTTGCAATTCTGGAGTCGTATGGAAAGAAAACCCTCGCTCGATACTCAGTCTTCTGAAACCACGCGCCGTGAAACGCTCAAGATCGTGGCAGGATCGGTCGCTACCCTCGGCTTACCGATCGTCACATGCGCGGCGCCCCAGACTGTTTCTCACACTGCCCACGAGCCAACTCAGGACGCTGGCCCGTACGTCCTGAAATATTTCACTGCCGGCCAGGCACAAACCATCGACGCGCTGGCCGAAGTCATCATTCCCGCCGACAATCACTCGCCCGGCGCCAAAGCCGCAAGAGTGCACGAATACATCGACGACGTTGTCTCGTTCTCGCCCGGCACAGTCAAGAAACTGTGGGCCGATGGACTCGCCGCGATGGATCGCATGGCTCGTGCCGCAGACGGCCAGGAATATGCGCGATGCAGCGGGCCCCGGCAAACGGCACTGATGGAGACAATCAGTCGCAACGAAGAGCACCCGTCTACGCTCGAAGAGAAATTCTTCGGCGTATTGAAAGCAGCCGTGATCGACGCCTACTACACATCCAGTATCGGCATTCACAACGACCTCGAATATCAAGGCAATGCCGTTGTCGCGGATTTCCCAGGCTGCGCGCACGACGAGCATAAGAAGGGTTGAGCGAAGATGCCGATGTTTGACGTGTGTGTGATCGGATCCGGCCCCGCGGGCGGCGTACTGTCCAAAGAACTGGCCGAGTCCGGCGCCAAGGTGGCGCTCATCGAAGCCGGTCGCATGATGACGCCCAAGGATTTTCACTTTCACACCTGGCCTTACGAGTATCCTTATCGCGGCACTGCACGCGCCCGCCGCGAGCCCTTCTACCCCGCCGAAGTGACGCAGGCTATCCGCTACGAAGGCCCCGACCACATCGGCGTCGACCGCATCCGCGCCGTCGGTGGCCGATCCATTCACTGGAACGCCGTCTGCCTGCGTTTTGCCGAGCGGGATTTCCGCGAGCGCAGCATGGAAAGCATCGAAGAAGACTGGCCCATCAGTTATCAGGAGCTCGCGCCGTATTATTCTTACGTCGAAAAAATGATTGGCGTCACCGGCTCGCGCGAAAACATGGACATCGTCCCGGATGGCGACTATCTGCCGCCGCTCAAGTTTCGATGCTCGGAGGAAATCGTGAAGCGCGCCTGGGCCCGGCTCGGCATTCCTGTGATTCCCGTGCGCAAAGCCGTGCTGACCAGACCGTATGATGGCCGGCCGGCGTGCCACTATTGCGGCCATTGCATGGAAGGCTGCGATGTGGGCGCAATCTTCAACACCGCCACCGCCATGATCCCGAAAGCGCGCCGCACCGGTAACTTCACTCTTCTGGAAAATCGGGCAGCCCGCGAGCTATTGGTGGATACCGAAGGCCGCGTGCGCGCCGTGTCGGTGGTGAACACTGTCACACGCAAGGAAGAAGAAGTGCAAGCGAAGCTGTTTGCCGTGTGCTGCGCTTCCATCGAGTCCGCACGGCTGCTGTTGAATTCGAAATCCATGCGGTTTCCCAACGGCCTGGCGAACTCGAGCGATCTGGTAGGCCGCTATCTCACCGGGCACATCACGCACGGCATTCAGGGATATCTGGAGGAACTGGTGGGTACGCGGCCCGTCAACAATGACGGC
>DATLVQ010000385.1:0-2474 GCA_035577325.1 Bryobacteraceae bacterium
GCCGGGGCATGGCCATCGGCGGACTGGTGACAGGTTACATTGGAGTTTCGACCGTTCCGATTTTGATTATCGCGGCGATCGCGATTCCCAATATTTTGCGATCGAAAATGGCGGCGAATGAGGCATCCGCCGTTGGCAGCTTACGCACGTACAACACAGCTTTGGTCCGTTATGCCACGGAGTGCCCAAGTCAGGGATATCCCGCGTCGCTGGCGTTTCTGGGACCTGGCGAGGCGGGAGCGGACAAATGCGTGCGCGCAGATCTGGTGGAGGCCCTCATGAGCAGCGAGATGCCCGTAAAAAGTGGCTACCGTTTCTATTACGCTGCGGAAAGTTACGACGCGAGCGGCCACGTGGCGAAGTATGCGCTGGCAGCCGATCCAGTCACGCCGGGTACGACGGGAATGCGTCACTTTTTCACCGATGAGTCGGGGGTGATCCGCTTCAGCCGGCGCGGCGGCGCGGATGCGCACAGCGAACCCTTGCAGTAGAACGATCAGTCCGCGGCCGGGGCTTCGGCCATGGCATGGGCTTCGACAGGGCGATCCTCCCGGGAAGTGATCATCCAGCTGGACGAGTCGGAAAGCACGCGGCCAACGATCTGGGTGTGCAGGGCATGGCCGGCTTTGTAAGCCTCGACGCGGCCGAGCAGCGGAAAGCCGATCAGAGCGAGATCTCCAATCAGGTCCAACGCTTTGTGGCGGCCAAATTCGTCGGGGAAACGCAGCGGTCCATTCAATACTCCGTCGTCGGTAAGCACAATGGCGTTCTCGAGCGAACCGCCTCGAATGAGACCCATGGAGCGAAGCGGCTCGATGTCGCGTTCAAAGCAGAAGGTACGCGCGCGAGCAAGCAGACTGCGGAACGAATCCGGCTGAACGACCACTTCGATCTGCTGCGGACCGACCAGCGGGTGAGGGAAATCGACGTAGCACCGCACGTGGAATTCATCAGCGGGATAGATGCCGATACGGCGATCCGCCTCGATTAGCTCAACAGGTTTGATGATTTTCAGATAGCGGCGGCGGCGGCGCAGGCGGCGGATGCCAGCTTCATCGAGCAGGCGCAGGAAGGGCTCTGCCGAACCATCCAGAATAGGAACTTCGATGGCGTCTATGTCGATAAAGACGTTGTCTATACCGGAGGAATAGATTGCCGCTAGCAGGTGCTCGGTGGTGGAGAGGAGCACACCCTGCTTCATCAAACTGGTGGCATAGCTGACGCGAGCGACATTGCGCCCGCTGGCTTCGATGGGAAAGTTATCAAGATCGGTACGACGGAAGACGATGCCGGTGTCTGCTGGCGCGGGAGCCAATCGGACATGGCCGAAGACGCCAGTGTGAAGGCCGATGCCTTCGGTCGAGACTTCGCGCTGAAGCGTCGTCTGGAACATGTGCCCGGATATTAGGATAGCACCTCGCGCGCCACTCGGTTTTCTAGAAGTTCTCTATTGTTTTCAATCACTTATAAGCCTGTTAATTCGTCGTATCTACGATGGGTGTGGTAAACGTACAACGAATCGTGGGGTGCCATGTGGCGGGGATCACATGCAGGAGCAGAAGAGCTTGGCACGCGGGCCTACTCCCTTTGGCAAAGGGCCAGGCTTCCTTTATGGATGATGACGCGTCCGAACTGGGTACGGTGTTATACTTTTCTTGCACACGGCATCGTATTGCGCTCAGGAAGGGCAAAGAATGAACCGCACTGCCAGGATCGCCATCATCGCCATTTCGGTTGCGATTTTTTGTTATGCCGGGCTGGGACACGTCCTCGGGCAGACGCATGAAGAGCGCGCTTACAAGTCGCTGACCGTGTATGGCGAAGTGCTACAGAAGATCCAGGCGGATTATGTAGACGAACCGAACATGCACTTGGTGACGGCCGGGGCGCTGCACGGGTTGCTGGAGTCGCTCGATCCGCAGTCGAGTTACCTGACCCCGCGCGAATATACGGAATACAAACAAAAGATTGCGAGCACGAATCCCGGAGACACGGGCTTGACGCTGAGCAAGCGCTTCGGCTACATCATCGTCGTTTCGGTGCTGCCCGAGAGCCCGGCCGAGAAGGCGGGGATCCGCAGCGGCGATATTTTTGAGTCCGTCGGGGGATTTACGACGAGAGAAATGTCGGTTGGTCAGGCCATGAACCTGTTGCGTGGACAGCCGGGGAGCGGAGTGAAAGTTGGAGTGATCCGTCGCGGCAAAAACGAGCCCGAATCGCTAGACGTCGTTCGCGAGAAGCTGGCACCGGTAAAGATGGTCAGCCAGAAAACCGATCCTGACATTCTGGCGTTGCGCTTAACCAGCCTCGAAGCGGGGCGCGCGGACGAGATAAAAGCGCGATTGTTGGATGCCGAAAAGCAGGGCGTGCACAAGGTTGTGCTGGATTTGCGCGATTGCGGGCGTGGTTCGGTTTCGGAGGGGCTGGCGATTGCGCGTTTGCTCAGCTCGGCGGCACGGATCTCCGCGACAATC
>DATLVQ010000386.1:0-2135 GCA_035577325.1 Bryobacteraceae bacterium
TGTTCTCGCGAGCGTATCCCAGATCAACGGAGTGCAGCTTGTTCAGTGTCCGAACAAACAGACCCGCGGCGACCAGGATGAGAAAAGAGGTCGCGATTTGGGCTATCACTAGGACGTCCTGCGCGCGGCGGCGCGGTCCGCCCCCGCGGCCATTCTTCAGCGCGGGCATAGAGTCCGGACGCGTCGCTTGAATCGCCGGAGCGAGGCCAAATAACAGACCGCAAACCACTGAGAGCGCCGCCGTCACGCCCAGCACGTGCCAGTTCAATTCCGCGCGCAGCGTAAAGTTCTCCCGCCCGTGGGAGAGCAGAAACGTCAGCGCTCGCACGCCCCATATCGCAAATAAGGCCCCCAACGCTCCACCGAGCGACGCCAGCATCACACTCTCGGTAAGCAACTGCCGCACGACGCGGAACCGCCCCGCTCCCAGGCTGAGCCGGATAGCCATTTCGCGGCGGCGCGCGGCGGCGCGTGCCAGCAGCAAATTGGCGATGTTCGCGCACGCGACCGCCAGGATCAATCCCACCATCGCGAGGAGTACGTATAGAGGCTTCGAATACTGCCGCCGCAAGCTACCCAGACCGGCGGCGCCGGGCTTCAGCATCAGTGCGGGCAATTTGGCACGCTCACGGTCGGTCGTCGCCGTAGCGGCAACCCATTCATGGAAACGAGGGGCCAGCGCTGCCTGCGCCTGGGCCATGCTTACGCCGGGACGCAGACGGCCCATCATTTCGATCCAGTAGAAGTTTGCGTCGCCATACATATGAGCCGCTCCGGCGCCGTCCAGGAGCACATTCGCGTGCAACGGAAGGTAGAGGTCCGGCGTTATCGCAGGGTCGACGCCGAAGAATTCCGGCGGCGCGACACCGATGACCGTGAAGGGAATGTTATCGATGAGAATTGACTGTCCGATTGCATTCTGCGGTCCTCCAAAACGATTTTGGCTTGTCGCAAAATTAATTGCGGCGACCGGCGCCGCGCCCGGCCGGTCGTCTTCGGAATCGATCAGACGTCCCGCGGCAGCCGACACCGCCAGGCCGCGAAAATACTCGCCGGTAACGAACTCCGCGCTCGCGCTTGTGGCCTGCCCGCGGACGGCCAGGTTACGGTTTTGTCCGTCAGCGTATCCGAAGAGCGTGGAAAAGACGGGATTCTCCTGGCGAAGCGTCTCGAACGCGCCGTACGGGAAGATCCCGGTGACCAGGGTGCCTTTGTCACCCGGCCAGAAGAGGCCTTGCAGCCCGTGCACGACATGGCCGCCCTGGGGCGGGCGGCTATGCCAATTCAGCACCACCAGCGACTCGGGATCGGCCACCGGCAGTGAGCGCAACAGAATGGACTCCATGAAGCTGTAGATCGCCGTATTGGCGCCGATGCCGAGCGCCAGCGACAAGACCGCCAGGGTGTTGAATGCCTTGTTGGCGGTCATGGTGCGACATCCATAGCGGAGATCCTGGCCAAGTTCCGACCAAAACCGCTTGATCCAAATCTCCCGTGACTCTTCGTGCTTGAGGCCGACGTTCCCAAATTGCCGGCGCGCTTCAGCCCGGGCGCGCTCCGGCGTCATACCGTCTGCTTGCAGTTCCGCGGCTTTTTCCGCAAGGTGGAGTTCCATTTCCTCACGCAGCGCCTCGCTGCGCCTGGCGCTCCCCATCCAATACCTCAGCCGTCGTATCAACATGCCAGTCACTCTTGTCCCATCACACGGGCGATCGCCAGTGTGAGTTTCGCGTACTTCCGATTTTCAACCGCCAGCTGTTTGCGGCCTGCCGCCGTGATCTTGTAGATCCTCGCCCGCCGATTATTCGACGTCACGCCCCAGACACCGTCGATCCAGCCGTTTAGCTCCAGCCGCTGGAGAGCGGGGTACAGCGAGCCCTCCTCGACGAGGAGCTCATTGTCGGACGATTGTTGAATGAACTGGACTATGCCGTATCCATGGAGGTTGCGCAGCGACAGCGTCCGCAGAATCAACATGTCCAGTGAACCGGGCAGCGAATCGTTCTTTTGCGGCTTGCGTCCCATACCAAGAATTCTTAGCTTAAGCGACAAGGTTATGCGAGTCAAGATCAGATTGAAGCGCCGGGAAAAAGGAGACTCTTCAACCGGAGCCGGCCACAGTTGCGCTGGAAAGG
>DATLVQ010000387.1:0-4789 GCA_035577325.1 Bryobacteraceae bacterium
GATCCGACGAATTACTTGATCTATCTGACCCCGAGCGGGACGATGCCCTGAAAAGAACAATTGACGCGTGGGAGAAAAAAGATCCCGAGAAGCGGCGCGAAAACAGGCCGACCGACGCCAGCGGTCCGTTCATACGCGATGTGCGTCCGAAAAAACGCGGTCTTCTTCTCATCTATCCCGTGAAGTTCTACGAAAGAAGAACGCCTGGTGAGGACCCGGACACTCCGGTGCCCACCGACCAGCCCGTTTTTGGAATAGCCCTCAGCTTTCCCTCGGTTGCCGGCGATGACGGAATTATGTATCGGGTCAACAACATTTACTACCGGCAGGAGTTCGAGCTGCAATGAATTTGCACGAACTCTGGGGCAGCCTGGAGACCGGCGGCGGCCAGAGCCCTGAAGCCGGTGTCACGGTGCGCCGGATCGATCCGCAGTCCCGCGACGGCCTGTTTGCGGGCATCCGTCGTCCGGGTGGAACGCGCATGCTTCTGCTGCAGACAGCCACGCCTCCGCGTCCTGCGGACGGAACTCTGATCCAGAGCCGCGGTTTCATTACAGCAGTGAAACGATTCTCCGGAGACGCCGGCCATCTTCACCTCTTCATTGAGTCGACGGGGCCTTCTTTCAACGAGGTCTTCGGTTATGTCGCGAGCGACGTGGCGGAGCATGTCTTTCAGCGTCCGGCACCGACTTCGCCTGTCCCGGCTTTCCTTGGACGGCTCGACCGGTGGAAGCGCTTTTTCGAATCGGGCGGCGGCGATGGCCTCTCTGAAATCGCGGCTCAGGGGCTGCTGGCGGAGCTTTTGTTTCTCCGTGATTTCGCGATTCCGGAAAGCGAGAGCCTTCAGACTGCGGTTTCATCCTGGGCGATTCCCGAGCCGTTAAGTAAGGATTTCCAGTATGCGCGCGGGGCGGTCGAGGTGAAGTGCAGTGTGTCGCGGGAACATACGAAAGTGCACGTCGCCGGTGAACGCCAGCTCGACGATACGGGCTTTGCTTCTCTCTATCTTTTTGTGGTGCTGCTCGAAAAGGTGGTAACGGGCGGGTTCAGTCTTCCAGAAACGGTTCTTTCAGTCCGGGAGCTGCTGGGCGATGCGGCGGCTCGTAATGTTTTCGAAGAGAAGCTTCTGGCATTTGGTTGTCTTGACATCCACTTCCCGCGTTACGAAAGGCGCTACATTTTTCAGAGAGTGAGAGCATTCAGGGTAGGGAAGGGGTTTCCGAGGGTCCCCGCCGTTCTGCCCGACGGCGTCGGCGACCTGAGCTACACGGTGGCTCTGGCGGCCTGCGCCGCTTTCGAGGTCGACCCGACCACGCTGCGCACTCTGATCAGGGAGAGCCGAAGCGCATGACACTTGAGGAATTTGCCGAGAATCTACGTCAGGATGTACTCGTCCGGGGCTCTGACAGTTCGAACTATGAGGTCGATGTCTTCACCGAAGATGTCATCGAAGCGATGACAGATGCCGGTGAGGCAGACGGCTTCATTCTCTGCAACTGCGACGGGCGAGGGTACAAGATTAACGCCTATAACGTGTCTTCCGACGGCGACTGCATCGACCTTTTTGTCAGCATCTATACCCGCCAGGTACCGCCGCAGAGAGTTCCGGCGGCAGACTTAGACCGGCATTTCAGCCGGCTGCGCGGTTTTTTCCAGCGGGCGTTGACCGACAACTTCCGAGCCGGGCTGGAAGAAAGTTCACCGGAATTCGACGCTGCCGATTCAATACACTCCTCCAGAGGAGATGTCACAAGGGGGAGGCTGTTTCTTCTGACCGACGGTTTAACGTCCGCGAGGGAATACCAGGATGCGGCCGTGGACGGGGTAAACTTCACCCATCACGTCTGGGACATTCAACGTATCTTCCGGATGGAAAGCTCCGGCACCACCCGCGAAGCGATTGATGTGAAGTTCGAAGATTTCGGTGATCGCGTCGCATGCATCCGTTCGGCGGACCCGGCATACGAATACGCGACCTATGTCGGTTATTTCCCGGCGGCCCTGTTAGTCAGAATCTATGAAAGGTACGGTGCCCGGCTTCTCGAACGAAACGTCCGTTCGTTTCTTCAGGCGCGCGGCAAGATCAACCGGGGAATCCGGGATACTATTCTCCATGAGCCGCAACGGTTCCTCGCATACAACAACGGGATCTCTGCGACTGCGGAGCGCGTTGAATTCGAGATGAATGCCGAGAGCGTGATCTTCCTAACCCGTGCCGTGAGCTTTCAGATTGTGAATGGCGGACAGACAACGGCGTCGCTCTACACAGCCGTCAAGAAGGACAAGGCGGATGTGAGCGGTATTTCGGTTCAGGTAAAGCTCACCGTGCCGAAAGACCCGGCGTCAATCGATCAGCTTGCACCGCGAATCTCGCTTTACGCAAACAGCCAGAACAAGGTCAACACCGCCGATTTCTCGGCCAATAGTCCGTTTCATCTGCGGATCGAGGAACTCTCCCGGACCATTTGGGCGCCGGCACTGGCCGGAACACAGATCGAAACCCGGTGGTATTACGAACGGGCGAGGGGAAGCTACAACGACGCCTTGGCGCGCGCGGGAACGGCCGGAGAGCGCAAACGCTGGAAGATCCAGCACCCGGTTTCGCAGAAATTCACGAAAACCGACCTCGCAAAGTTCGAACATACATGGGATCAGAAACCTCATACGGTCAGCCGTGGTGCGGAAAAGAATTTCGTTGAGTTCATGGCCGAGCTGCTGGAGAAGAGGCCGCCTATCCCTGATGAAAGCTATTTCCGGCATCTTATTGCAAAGGCCATCCTCTTCCGCCGGGCAGAAAAGCTCGTGCAGGCGCAGAACTACGGCGGATACCGGGCCAACGTTGTGACCTACACTCTGGCTTGGCTTTCACATCACACGGCCCAGAAGATAGATCTTGAACGGATATGGCGAGCCCAAGTCCTGCTGCAGGAGCTTGATGAAGCGATAAGGATCGTCTCGAAGGCGGCCTACGATCATCTTGTCGAAGGCGCGCAGGGCGGCAACGTAACAGAATGGGCCAAGAAGGAGCGCTGCTGGGAGAAATTCAGAACCTGCGAGATCGGCATTTCGTCGGGCCTGCTTCGTCCCGTGGTTACGCAACATGGAATTCCACACGGTATTGGCGCGGTAGTTTGGGACGGAACGGCCGACTTGGAATCGTACGCCCGGATTCGTGTTGTTCCAGCCGAGGAATGGTTCGCCATCTCGGGCTGGGCGAAGGAGACAGGCAACCTTGCACCATGGCAGCGCGGCCTCGCATACAGTCTGGGCAGGCTCGCGGCGCTAAACAAGGCGCCGAGTACGAAACAGGTTCAGCAGGGCGAGAAGATCCTAATCGAGGCCCGCAGGCTGGGTTTTCGGATGAACTGATTTCGAACAACGTGCATGTCGCGCTTGGACCAAACCCTGTTTGAGGTACGCAAAATACTCGTCGACCATTTGCCACGTACTCGTCCGGGGGCTCCCTACCGCCCTCAACGTCCCATGGCTGCCGGTACTATGATTACTCAGCACGCCGGGCATGTCACCTTTTCCTCCTAGATGGGGCTAAAAGAGGCGGGCGTCCGGTGTTCGTGAATGTTGTCATAGCTGACGGCGATCTGCATCCCAAGCCGCAGATCGCTGCAGAAGAGCGGCTCGTTATCGAGAGTTCCGAACACAACCTTCTTGGCCGGATCGTCGAATTCCACGCGAACCCAAATCCATTCGACCTCGCCCGACCGATCATCCCGGAATTCCGCCTTGATGTAGTCACCCGGCGCGTACATATTTCCCTTCCCACCCATATTATCGCGTGATGACTGTGCCCTTGGATGATTGTCGGTCCTCAAAAACGCGCAAACCAAGTCTCATAACCCCAATTTCCCCGCGCTGTTTTCCCTGAACAAACTCCCGTCCCTGATATACCGCCTTACAATCTGAACCGAACGATGGCCTGTCTGGTTCATGATGCTTCGCTCACTCGCTCCGGCAATGGCCGCGCTAGTCGCGTGCCCGGCCCGTAGCGAATGCCCGGCATACTTGCCCGACTCCAGGCCCGCACGCTGTGCCAGCTTCTTCACCACGCGCGCAACGTCAATGCCGGACAAGCGGCCCGCCTGAATGTGCCCGTGGCGATTGATCGGACGGAACAGCGGTCCGGCAGTAACGCCTGCCTGTTCTGTCCACGCTTGAAGGTTCCGAACAGGGCACGTCTCGGGATCTGATCCGTATGGTATCCCGATCTTTCGGCCTGCTCCCGCCTGATCCGTTTTCGACCGGCGCAACGTAACGGTCAGACCATCTCTGCCGAACGCACAATCCGCAACATCGAGCGCTACCAGCTCGGAGCGGCGGAACGCGCCCGCGAATCCGAGCAAGATTAGTGCGCGGTCCCGTTGGCCGATTGGACCGGCGCCCGTAATCTCTACCATGGCCCGGATATCATCCGTCAATGTGGGGGCCTTTTGTGCCGGTGAAGTGCCCCTCGTCCGGCGGATGCCCTTCATGGTGTTGGCCACAATTCCGGAATGGGTGGGCGAGTCCAGCCCCACCGCTTTATGGGCTTCCGCGATTGCGTTCAATCTCCGTTGAATGCTCCCCACCTTCAGACGGTCGGCGCACTCAGCGATGTATGACGCGACGGTTTCTGGATTCGCCGGCAATGGATAGAGATTGTGCGCCTCAGACCACGCGCAAAAGTGCCGCCAATCGCTTTGGTAGCCCCGTAGCGTGTTCTCTGCCTTCGAGGCCCGGATGTACTCACGGACCTGTTCTAGCGAAGGGGGCGGAACAACGTCCGCCCCCTTTA
>DATLVQ010000388.1:0-6095 GCA_035577325.1 Bryobacteraceae bacterium
CACGCCCGCCTTCTCGGTCACGTTGGTAAACGTGCCGTCGCCATTGTTGTGATATAGCTGGTTGGGTTCGCCGTTTCTCGCATAGAACGTTGTAGGAATCTTTTGCCGCGGATCCAGGTAGCGGCCCACATAAAGATCCAGGCGCCCATCGTTATCGTAGTCGGCCCACGAAGCAACCGTTGTGCAGCAGTCTTCGCCGATGCCAGAATTGGCCGTGACATCAGAAAACGTGCCGTCGCGATTGTTGTGGAACAGCTGGTTATGCCGGAATGTGCGGCTGACAAACAGATCTTTGTAGCCGTCGTTGTCATAGTCGGCGAAAACCGCGACGCTAACACCGTCCAATCCTGAAAGCCCGGCCTTGCGGGTGACGTCCTCGAAAGTTCCATCGCCACGATTGCGGAAAAGCCTCGATTCGGCGCCATCCGGAATGAAGAGATCGTAAAAACCGTCGTTATCGTAGTCGACGGCCGTGATACCGGCCGGTCCGTAACGGATCATGCCGAACTTGAGCGGCTGATTGAGAAATGCCGGATAGAATTGATTTTGAAAATCGATTCCCGCTGCCTTTGCAACATTCACGAACTGCGGCCGGTCGCTAATGACCCGGTTTCCGTCGATCAGCGACGCTTCACGGATTCGCAGGTGCCCGGCCACGCGCTCAAATTTCATGCGGAAATAGGCACGGTCGATACCCGCTTGCGAGGCGCCCTTGGGGACGCCAATGAGTTCAAAGCGCACGATACCGGCCGCGCCGGCGTGCGTATCCCACTGTTCCAGCCGGTGCAGGTGCAGGCCCGCTTCCTCAATGGACTCGAACCGGTCGAGATATGCGCGCCATTCGGTCACAGCAGCATCTGCGCCGGGTGAATCACCATTCGAGCGAAAACTATATGTGCGGATTCCGTCTTTCTCACTGGTCAACTCTTGATCGGTGAGCCCCAGCCGTCGGCCGCTGAACTGAGGAGAATATAATGCCCCGAGGGCGCTCGTATCGCGGGCCTGCAGGGCGCGGCCGAACTCTCCCAGAGTGCCGACTATCTCCTTGCCGGTGCCGAAAAAAAGGTTCCCGCGCTGGTCGATACGGTCGGCTTCCATGGTGATCCCAAAGTACCCCGCCACCGGCACGAGCACCGATGCGAAGAGAACACTCCGGGAACGCTTTATGAAACGCATAAACACCCCACGCTGCGCGCTGAGCCAACTTTCGGGCTCACCCCTGCGACATTATATCTCCCGAAGATGTGATATTTGTAGAGAGCCGTTAGCGCGATGCTTATCGGCTCGCGTCCGCACAGAAATCCCATGGAAGATCTGCAAATATTTCTGGCCAACTCGCCGGTTTTCCGCCACTTTCCGGCTGAACAACTGGCGGAAATTCTTCCATTACTCGAGCGTAACAGTTATGCCGCCGGCACTGTGATCCTGCGGCAGGGCGACCACAGCGATGCTATCTATTTTTTGCTTTCCGGACGGCTGGCAGTGCGGATTCAACGCGGCCAGACTCGTGAAACGGTGGCACACCTGAACCCACCGGACGTCTTTGGCGAATTGTCTTTCGTCACCGGCAAGCCCTGCGTTGCCGATGTGGAAGTGATCGTCGATGCGGAGACCGTCCGCCTGCGAAAAGACGCGATGGCGACACTGTCATTAGATCGGGACGCCATCCTGAGTGGGTTGATCACTCCGATCGCCACCAGGCTGCAAAGTACGGTTTCGCGCGGCACTCGAACGGCCGAAATGCCGGTGGTGCTCCTCAGGAATCACCCGCACTGGGAGGCCCCGGCGAGTTTTGCCGCGGAATTGACACGCTCACTCGGCCGGCAAACCGGCCGGCAAACGCTATTGGTCAACATAGGCGCGGATCAGGATCAGGATATCCAGGAAATGGGCGGTCAAGCAGCCCAGTGTGGACTAGCTCGCGCGAGCGACTTGCAAGACCTGCGGGTCAGGGTGGCAGACCAGTTAACACGTTGGAAAAGCCGTTTCACCAATGTGATTCTCAATCCGATTGGCGGCGACTTCGGCGTTCTTGAGTCGATTCAGTCGCTGGCGAATTTTACCGGCGAGATGCTCGGACCTGGCGATAGCGTGCCGGCAGAAGCTGCTGAAAGATCCTTCGCCATCCAGAGCGCCGTGGCTCCCACATTACCGTTTCTCAGCGGAAGCCGGCAGCTTATCTACGAAGCCGCGGACTCGGAAGCGGCATATCTATCGGGGGCTACCGTCACGCCAAATTTCCGGCGCACGGTCGATTCCATTGCACGCGCGATCGCGCGGATTCAGGTTGGGCTGGCGCTCGGCGGAGGTGCTGCGTGGGGATGGGCCCATATCGGCATTCTGAGGGTGCTTGAGAAAGCGCATGTTCCAATCGATGTCGTCTCCGGCTGCTCAATGGGAAGCGTTATCGGTACGCTCTATGCAAGCGGTCGTTCCACTGATGAGTTAGAGCAGATCGCGCTCTACTGGCGAACGCGTGTGCGACGGTTCATCGAATGGCGATTTTGGCGAATGTCCCTAATCAACGAAAACGCGGCTAAAAAAGCTTTCCGCACCTACTTCGGGGAGCGCCAGGTGAATCAAACGGCGACGCCGTTTTGGGCCAATGCAGTGGATGTTGCCACCGGCCAGGAAGTCACGATTCGCACGGGAGGGCTGGTGGAATGCGTGCGAGCCTCCATCTCACTGCCCGGACTACTGCCGCCATATAACTCCAGCCCGCACGTGCTGGTGGACGCCGCCATCATGGACCCCATACCGGCGCGCCTGATTCGCGAGATGGGCTGCAATTTTGCTGTCGCTGTGAATTCAATGGCCAGCCCGGCATCAACTCAGATTCGCAGCCGGTATCCGTTCAATGCGTTCGAAATCATGACCCGCTGCATGTTCATGATGGGCCACGCCATGGGCCAGGCGCGCGCGGAGCCGGCAGCTGACGTGGTATTTACGCCCGATCTGTCGGGCCTTTCCATGCTCGAGTTTGGTCGCAGCCCGGAAATCATCGAGCGAGGGGTTCAAGCTGCTGAAAAGCACCTGCCCGCCATTCTGTCCGGATACGAGCGAGTGCGGCGTCAAGGGCTTGAAAGCTGAGCCTGCCAGCCGATCTGCGACGGAAATAAGTGTCAATTTCCGGGAAACTGGAGAACTACCAGCCGATTGTCACGATCAAATCTGAGTTGAGTCTGCCCTTTTGATCTGGTAGTGCCAGCAAAGTGGATGGCTGTTGAGATACACTGGCCAAGCGGCACTATCTAGAAGTTTGAGATCCCCATAAACCGGCTGAATCATCGGCGGGAGGGGACGGGATCGTGCCGAAGTATGTGACTGGTTCCTCGCAGGGGGAACCCAATTCCATGCAAATGGACTGCAGAGAGGTGGGCACAACGCACCATGGTAACGGAGGAGATTCGTGCAGAAGTCAGGCGGCTCTTAGCGGATGTAACTGAACGCAAACCGGAAGAGATTTCAGATTCGGCCCTGCTCGCCGATGAACTGGGTTTGGATTCACTGATGGCACTCGAGGTCATGGTGGCGGTCGATAAGAAGTACAAAATCGACATTCCAGAAGAAGAGTTCGCCAGGATCAAGACGCTCGACGATGCTGTGGAAGTCGTGCGCCGCCACCTTCCAAGCGCATAACCAATTCTGTTGACGAGGATGCTCGCTTTCAGGCGCTCGCTTTAAAGCTGGCGTGAAATCCGGGGTGCACCGGGTGCCTCAGCGGCAATCGCGCGAGTGGTCCGCTCTTCAGCTGGAACGCATCGAACAACAAATAGTCCACAGAACCCGCGCACGGCTTCAGGTGCTGCACTATTACCAGCCCCTCGCCGGGCGCGTTTGGATTCGCGATGAACGCTGGCTCGCCCCCAAGATACTCGCCGGGCGCGGTCTGATAGACATCTGCCGCCCCGCCATCGCGCCATGAGGCGCGCGCCAGTTGATCGAAAAACTTGCGGCCCGCCTCGCCCGACGACGAAATGCCCAGCATCCAGAACTCGTCATACGGCCGCGCCACTAGGCCATTGTCGATCGACGGAAAATCCGGCGTGCGATCATAGCTCATGGGAATCCGCTCCAGCACGCGCGGTGATGCCGGATCGATCCAGTAGCGCACCGGACGGCCCCCCGGCGCGGTCGCGAACAGGTCCGGCACCGGCTGGTATTGCGGATAAATCGGCTCGTCCAACTCGATCAGATCCACCGCCAGCCGCCCATCCTGCTCGAAGCAGTTGATCATGTGCAGGCAATATCCGGATCCGGTTTCGATCGAAATGGCCGTTCCATTCGCCTCGCGCGGAATCAGCAGGATTTTGCTACCCGCTTCCGGCTTCCACGCCATCGCATCAAACACCGGCAGCTGCTCCCGCATCACTTTTTCCATGTTGAGAAACAGCGGACTCAGAAAGAATATGAAATACCGCTGACTCATGCTGAAGTCGTGCACCGAATGCGCGCAAGGCAGCGGGAAACGCCGCCGCGATAGCAGAAACCCCGCGCCGTCGAATTCATAAACCTGCAATGACGGGTTGGCCGAATATGAAATGCCGAAGTTGAACATGTGGCCGGTTGCCGGATCGAACTTGGCATGCGCGGCGAACGGGCTCACCTCGTTCAGCCGCTCGTGAAAATCGTACTCGCCGCGCGTTTCGAGCGTCACCGGATCCAGTTCCACCGGCAGCGTCTGCTCCCCGAATGCCAGCAGCGTTCCGGCGTATGGATACACGCTTACATTCACCGGTGCTTCCAGCATCATCTTGCGGCGCAACCGGTCCCCGGCGAAGGCCGTGCCAAACGTGCGATAAACCGGCGCGCCGGCAGCTTCTTCTTCGCGCAGCTTGCGGGTGCCCACGAAACGGTTGGCAAACTTGACGCCCTCGCCATCGAAATGCAGCGCGCATACCATACCGTCGCCATCCAGCCAGTGCCGGTACGCGAGGCCGCCGCGCGCGAACCGCGCCGGACCGTTCACATAGTACGACCCGCGCAGCCACGCCGGAATGCGGCCTTCGATTCCCGTAACCGCGTAAGAATCTTCCACTGCCTCGAACCGAAAACAGCGCTCCAGACCCGGAGCCAGGTCCCGCGAAGCGCCCACGACGCCGGCGTGGGCATCGGCCGCAACAGAGTCAGTCAACCCTAATCCCATGTGTCGCATGCTACGGCAATCCCGACACAGCAATCAATAACGCATACATACTAGCTCTGCTTGTTTTTACAACATCCCGCGCCTGATCTACCCCACCAGAGCCGGATCCAGACCGCGTGCACACCCTCGCCCGTAGATTATAATCAACTGCGAATGAATCAGAGCGCCAACGGCACAGGATTGGGCAGTCACTACGATGTGGTGATCATCGGCGCCGGACTGGCCGGTCTGACGCTCGCCCGTCATCTTCTGCTTTACACGGAAAAGACGATTCTGCTGATCGATAAGCGGACCGATCCGCCGCGGGAGGCGCCACAAAAGTACGGCGAATCGCTGGTCCAGTGCAGCGCGTATTACCTCTCTAAGGTGCTGGATCTGGAAGAGCACCTGCTGACGGATCACTTCCTCAAGTACAATCTGCGTTTCTACTGGCCGACCCAAGGGCTCGAAAACCGCGGGTTTGAAGACTACTCGCAATCGTTCATACGGCAGTTTTCAAACATCGCCACGTTTCAGTTGGACCGCAACCTGATCGAGGAGTACCTCCTCAAAACCAACCAGGAGAATCCTCGTTGTCAGTTCATGGGCGGAGCGAAGAATGTTACCGTGCAGCTTTCCGAGAATGGCGGCGCCCACCGCGTTTGGTTCTCCGGGGGCGAAGTCGCCTGCCAGTGGGTGGTGGATGCTTCCGGACGCGGCCAGGTACTGAAACGCCAGCTTGGCCTGGAGCAGACAAGCCCTATCCGGCATGCCGCCACTTTCTGCTGGGTCGATGGATTGGTCAATGTCGAAAAGCTAACGGGCCGCCCACATCGGCAGATTCTTTATGACCGCGGACGCCGTGAAACCGGTCACTTCCCGTTTTTCCTGGCTACCAGCCACTTCTGCGCCGAGGGGCAGTGGCTCTGGGTAATCCCGCTGCATCACAAGACCAGTCTCGGGCTGGTCT
>DATLVQ010000389.1:0-2518 GCA_035577325.1 Bryobacteraceae bacterium
GGGAAATCAGCAGAACGAAACTCATTCAGCCGACCTCCAATCCCGGCAACCGCCGCGAGATGCAGGCCGTCAATTGGTCGCATCCTGCCTACGCCAACCGGCATATCGTGGCCCGCAACGACACCGAGATCATCCGCGCAAGTCTGGAGGCAAACTAGAGAGCGGTCATCCGCGCTAGCGCCACCGGTCGCGTCTGTAATCGTCACGATCATGATAATAACGATGGTCGCGATGCCGATAATAGTGGGTGCGCCCGTAATAGTCGGCCCGCACCGCGCAACCCATCGAGAACAACATCGCCAGCATTGGTACTAACAGGAGTGCTCGCTTCATAACTACCTCCTGCCTATGCAAACGTCCGGCGTGCTTCCCCAGTTGCGATGTTCATCTTATGTTAATGATAAAGCGTTCTGACTGACGTCATGACGGTTATGGCTCGAAGGGACAGCGCGAAGTTCTAAAGGGCACGTTATCTTCGCGCGATTTCTCACTCTCTGTGACTGGAAAACTCGAATTGAGAATGTGCAAACGGATGCCGAAGCGCTTCACCGGCTCTTCATATACGCGTCGATACTCGCGATATTCTTCCGCGCCAGATCCGCTTCCGCCAGATCCGCATTTAGCGCCAGCATGGTTGCGAAATGCTGGCGGGCGGCGGGGAGCATTTCGACGATGCCGTTCTGCTGGGCTTTCTTTGCGAGCGCCAGGCCGAGCGCGAGATGGACATAGGGGTCGTCTGATGAGTAGTTGAGCGACTTCTCGCAATAGCCAATGGCCTGATCAAAATGCGCCTGCTTGCGTTCGGCGTCGCACAGGCCGAAGTAGGCCAGACTGCGCAGATCCTTCCAAATATCCTGCTGCGCGGCGCGCTTCTTTTTGCCGAAGCCTGTCAGGTAACCGAGCACGTAGTAATTCAACTGGCCGGCGAGCTTGCTGTCGAAATCGCTGAGCTTCAGATACTGCAAGTACTCTGTCTTGGCTTCGTCGTAACCGCCGCTCAAGCGCAGACTCTCCGCCAGCCAGAAGTGCGCTTCGGCCTTGTTGGGCGTCAACTGGATTGCCTTACGCGCGGACTCAATCGACTGCGGATACGCTTCTTTCAGCCGGTATGCTTCCGCCAGCAGATAGCACGCCATGGCATTGTTGGGGTCTCGCTGCACGGCCACGTTCAGCTGGCGAACCGACTCATCTACGTTGCCCGTATCCAATAACATTCCCGCGAAGCTAGCATGCGCCTCGGTGTAATCCGGATCGATCTCAATAGCTTTACGGAAATACGTTTCGGCCTTGTCTTCTTCAAACAATGCGTTGTAAGTGCGGCCTAAGTAGAGTGCGGCTTGGCTGTAAGTGGGGTCAATCTCGATGGCTTTCTGGAAGTAAGCAGCGGCTTTGCGATAGTTATCGGCGAAGCCTTTGGTGTAATACTCCATTCCCTTGTCGAACGCGTCCACCGCGGCCTTGTTTCGCCGCTTGGCGATCAGAATCTTGATGCTGACGGCAGTCTCCTGTCCAGGGTAAACCATCTCTTCGCGCGGCCCGTCGGGCTCATAGCCCATCTTCACGCCTTTGATGGTGTGTACTCCAGGCACCAGCCCCGGCAGGCTCAGCGGCGCGCCTTTGCTGACCACCCCGACCGACTTGCCATCCACAAACACTTCGACGCCGGCCGTATTCGCTTCGAGCACCAGCGTGCCGAACTTCGGCGGCGGCGGCGCGCCCGGCTTCACGTTCGAGGGTACGAAGGAGAGCAGCATGTTGGTATCGAAACTGCCGCGGTCCGACGTCGGATTCTGCTGCCCGCCGGTGGCCTCGCGCACGTTGCGGTGCACGTATTCGGCAAGCTCGTCGGCTGTGACAATGCCGTCGCCCGATTCATCCGCCGCGCCTTCCATCCCCTTCACCACGTAATAAGTGAAGATGCCATGGCCTCCGCCCCAGTCTTTGCTCTCGAACGAGCGCTCGCGGTCGCGGCTGGCAGTCAGCGAAAACAGCGACTTATTCAAGTTGCCAAGCGTACCGTTGATCAACTGTACGTCGGCATCCGGATTAATTGCGCCCGAGTGGCAGGAATCGGTCAGCAGGACTTTCCACTTGCCCTTGATCTTCACGCCCATGTCGCGGCCGAGAGCGTCCATCGCGTAACCGGTGGCCGCTATATTCTTCAGATCGATGTCGTAGGGCGCCAGATAGGCCTTGCCGCTGTACACGAAGCCGTGGCCGGCGAAGTAAATCAGCACGCGATCGTCGTCTTTAGCGACCGAGGGCAGCCATTCTTCCAGTTCGTGACGCAGCCCGGCGAGCGTGGCTTTCGCGCCCACCAGCTTGTGCACGTTCTCGGCCCGAAAATTTCCACCCTCGGTGCTGATCAGGATCGAATAGACCGATTCCGCATCACGTTCCGGAAACTGCAGCTGCTGCGCGGCATTCAGGTTCTGGTAGTTCGCGATTCCCACCACTAATGCATAGCTGCGCGGAATGCGAACGGCTTGCGGCTGGCCTGGAATCGAAACCGGCGGCG
>DATLVQ010000390.1:0-8678 GCA_035577325.1 Bryobacteraceae bacterium
ATCTTCCCCGGTGATCGTGGGCGACCGCTTGTTGGTCGGTTCCTACGACGGCAATCTCTACTGCGTGGCGGCGCGGACAGGCACGGTGCTTTGGAAATTTCGGACCACCAATTATGTGCACTGCACGCCCGGCGTTTCCGAAGGCCTGGCCTTTATCGCCAGCTGTGACGAAATGTTCCGCGCCATTCGCATCAGCGACGGCAAAGAGATGTTTCAGGTTCCCACGGGCGGATACAACGCAGCATCGCCGGCCATCGTGGCAAAGTCCGCCTACTTCGGGACCTTCAATAACGAAGTGCTGGGCGTGAATTTGACCAGCCATCGCATTCTCTGGCGCTACGAACATCCCGAGCGGCACTTTCCGTTTTATTCATCAGCGGCGGTAGCGGACGGCAAAGTCGTCATCGGTGGCCGCGACAAGATCGTCCATTGCCTGAATGCCAAAACCGGCCAAATGATCTGGACCTTCACCACCAATGCGCGCGTGGACTCTTCGCCGGCCATCGCCGGCGGACGGGTTTACGTCGGCTCGAACGACGGGCGCCTCTACACGCTCGATCTGGCCAGCGGAAAAAAGCTGTCGGAGTTCAACGCGGGTGCGCCGCTGTCGGCATCGCCTGCCATCGCCGCAGGAAAACTGGTCATCGGGTCGCAGGATGGTAAGTTGTTTTGTCTCGGCGGATAAGCGCGTAGTACTACGCTAGCGGGCCCGAAATACCTTCACGCCCGTCATGGTGAATCTTTCGTGGTTGGAAAAGCTGCCGCGAAAACGTATCTTCCGCAGCGGAATCGGCGGCACGAAATCGGTCTGCATGCCGCGCCATGGCCCATGCGTGCGATCGGCCAGAACGATCCAGGTGACGCCATCACTCGAGCCTTCCACTGCATAATGGGCATAAGCCGCCGGCTTCCGAAACCATAGCGGATCGCGGTCGTCGATGAAATCCGGCAGTGAATAACGAATCGCCGACAACTTCACGGGTTCGCGCCAGCCAAACTCGGGACCGGGATCGCCGTCAGCCATTCCTATGCTTTCCGGATGATCCAGCGGAAGTGCCGCATCCAGGAGATAGTGCAGCGTTCTCGCATAGATGGTTCGAAACACGTCGCTGCCTGGATCGGCGAGAACGGTCGTGAAACCCTCGCCCGAAACTTCGGCGAGCCGCAAATTCTTGTGAATCATTAGCGCCGTGTGATGAAACGCAGGCTGCGTGACACGCTCCAGGCCGCTCTCATTCGCCTCTGTGACGGCACGATCGGAACGCAGCAGAATATCCCATGCGCGAGGTTCATACGTCATGTCGGCCTCCCCCGCCCACTCGTGCGGCATCGGATCTCCCAGTTTCAATCCCAGGCCGCGCATAACCGGGTGATCGATATCGGCGACCACCGCCGCACTGCCCTCCGGCCAATAGCCGACGCTGACATGAAACAGATTCAGATAATCGATGGCGTCTCCTGCCTCGGGCGCCGTGATCGGCGCATCTGGCCGCGCATCCGGCGGGAGTAAGCGTGGCGGCATGAAGCTGTCCGGCTGGTCCGTCAAATGGCACCAGATGTGGTCGCGCTGCCAAATATAGCGCCGGTCGCGCAAGCCTGGCAAATATTCCACAATCACCGCGAAGGAGTCGCCGCCATGAATTATCACCGCTCCTCCGCGCGCCATATAATCGCGAAAACGCCGGTAGCACTCCACCGTCGTGAACTCAGCGTGACTTCCGACTAACACCAGGCGATAATCGCCCAGCCGCACACGATCGAGCGCCACGTCGTCCTGTGTGGCGTAGTCGATCTGGAATCCATCTTTTTTCGACAGCTCGCGCAAATACCGGTAGTGCTGTATATCGGCATGTCTTTCATAGAGCCCGTAGTAGTAATGATTCGTTCGCCGGAAACGCGTGTTCAGCACGGTGGGCGAGTAACCGACGCTGTCGTAGTGATAATCGTCGCGCCAGGAAGTCATGGCGTGGCCGCCATTAGCGGCGTAAGCGCGCCACATGTCGGTGGGAGCGATGAAGAGCACGCTGCCGCGCGGCCTTGGTGGCCGCACAATGAGGCTCAGCATCTTCTCGCTTGTCCTGCGCACGGACGCGTCGACCGCTAACCCGGCCGGGACTACAATCGCGCGATACAAACCGCTCGGCCAGTCATCGATCTTCAACAACAGATGCGTCACTGGCAGCTGATATTCGAATCCCTTGCGAAATACGATCTTGCCCGCGACGTCGTCGATCAGCACGAACTCCATCGGCTTGCCCAGATCCGACGGACCCGGCACGATCTGCACTTCCTGCTGCTCGCCCGGCATCCAACTGGTCTCGAGCGGGCTCAGCACGGGAAACAGATGCGGATGAGTGCCGGGCTTGCGGCGCTCCTGCTCCTGATACCATTCGGCCCACCAGAGCCGCTGGTCGCGCGGGCGGTATGAGAAGATCGTAACGTCTAGATCCGCTGAGCCCATGCTGGTCCAGAAATGCAGTTGCGTCGGCCCACTCGGGCCTGTGCGGCGTCCCCAGTTCTTCGCGGCGGGCGCACTGCCTGCGAGCACGGTTCCGATGGCGAGATTCGCGGCCCGGTTGTAGAACAACGTTCCCCAGTTGACAAAATGCGCGGGCGGAACCGCTCCATCGGGCAAGTAGAGCGGGTGGCCCGCGAGCGCGCCGGCGTCCAGGGTCATAGACTCGTTGAATTCCATGGGAAAACCCCAAACCAGTTTGAGCTCTTCCGGTGGAATGGCCGAACCTGGCTGGTGTCGGATGCGGCAGAATTCAAACGCGCCCTGATGTTCCAAGTGGGCGACCATCACGGCCTCGGAGTCAGGAGCGCGCAACGTGGCTTCATTGTCTCGCCTGCTTTCCACCTGAACCGCGCGATTGGCCAGCAGCAGGGAAACGCGCGGGAACTCTGCGCTCAACAGTGGATTCACGCTCAGCGGCCGGCGCCCAAATGTCTCTTGCAGGAAGTTTGTTCCTGCTTGTGGCGGCTGGGCGCAGGCGATTGCGCCACCGAGTAGCAGCAGAGCGGAAAGGCATCGCAACATCGCGCTCAACCTATCACGAGTGCGTCGCGGCGGGCAATTTACGCCGCGAGATGTACCGAGCGGCACTCAATCTGCAGCGCTCGCCGACCCGGTTAACCAAAGACAACTGGTCCCGCAGGATCACGCCGGGAAACAATGGAAAGATGCAGCTTCTGATGCAGCGTCCTTCCCTCAGTGTCTTCGTTTTTTTGCAAGCGCTCGACGTGCTGACGACGCTGATCGGACTTCGTCTGGGCGCTGGTGAAGCCAGCCTCTTTATTTCGCGTCTCATGAGTATCGGCCCGCTCCCGGCGCTGATGGTTTCGAAAATTCTGGCGGTGATTCTCGTAGTGATCGCGATGCGCCGGTATCCGCGCATCGTAGTGATGGTCAATTTTTGGTTTGCAGCCGTTGTGACCTGGAATCTGGCGCTGATTTGCACCCAGGGATGGCGGCACATTCCGACTTAGATCCCACGAAAGAGGCACAGGGTGCCGTTACTTCAGGTGCAGAACTTCGTTCAATGACCCTTGCCGGTAGCCCTCGAGGTCCAACGTCACGTACTGGAATCCCAGCTTCCTGAAAGTCGCTGTGAATGCCGCCGCCATCTCCGGCGCTAACGCCCGCGCGAGTTCATCCTTGGCGATCTCGATGCGGACCAGTTCCCCGTGAAAACGAACCCGAAACTGCCGAAATCCGAGCGCCTTGATCTCTTCCTCGCCCTTCTCCACCGTCTTGATATTTTGAATCGTCACCGGCGTTCCATAGGGGATCCGCGAGCTCAGGCACGCTGAAGCCGGCCGGTCCCACGTCGGTAAACCGGCCAGGCGCGACAGTTCGCGGATCTCCGCCTTGCTCAATCCGGCTTCGACCAGCGGCGCTTTCACCTGGTGAATCTTGGCCGCGTTCTGCCCGGGGCGATAATCGCCCAGGTCGTCCTGGTTCACGCCGTAGATAATGTGCTCGATGCCGCGTTCACGCCCCACTTCCTCTAGGCGCGTGAAGAGCTCGTCTTTGCAGTGAAAACATCGGTTGGCGTCGTTCTTGAGGTAATCGGGGTTTTCGAATTCGTGCGTCTCGATGTACTCGTGCGCTATTCCGAACCTGCGTACGAAGTCTTCCGCATCGCGTTTGTGCGACTCCGGAATCGAGGCCGAGTCCGCCGTGATGGCGATCGCATGGCTAGACAGCACCCGGTGCGCCGCCCAAGCCAGGTAGGCGGAATCCGTCCCGCCCGAATAGGCGACGATGACGCGCTCCAAGCCGGCCAGCGTGGCAAACAGCTTCTCCTGCTTGGCACCGAGCGCGGCGGCATCCATCACACCCACTAGAGTGGCCATAGCCAGATTATAAGCTATGCCTTTATCAAGGCGCCGTGTGAGCGCGTCTCGCGCAAGCTGCATTTGCTATTCTGGCTATGGTTCCTGTCGTTCGCCTGCTAACAAAAACATGGCCTTGACCCGTGAGAAAGCTCGATTGATGAGCGCGTCGGAGATCGACCGCACGCTCGTGCGCCTGGCGCATGAGGTTCTAGAAAAGAGCGGCGACCTGGACAAACTGGCGTTCGTGGGTATTCGCCGCCGTGGCGTGCCGCTTGCCCAGCGCCTTGCACGCAAGATAGAGGCCCTCGAGAAGCGCACCATTCCCGTCGGCATCCTGGACATCAATTTATATCGCGACGATCTGACCACGGTCGATATCAAGCCGGTCGTGAACGCGACCGAGATTCCGTTCTCCGTGCAAGGCAAAGACATCATCCTGATGGATGACGTGCTATACACAGGCCGCACCGTCCGGGCAGCGCTCGATGCCCTTTTCGATCATGGCCGTCCGGCGCGTGTGCAACTGCTTGTGCTGATCGATCGCGGTCACCGTGAGCTGCCGATCGAGGCCCGGTTCGTCGGCCGCACCGTGCAAACCGCCGATAACGAAATCATCGAAGTAAAATTCCTAGAGATCGATCAGACCGAACAAGTACTGCTGGTCGAGAAAGTGGCGGCGGAAACCGCCTAGCACATCGCATCCATGGCTTTTGGGCTGCTCGGCATCGAAGAACTCACGCGCACGGAAGTGGAATCCATTTTGCAGCGTGCTCGTTTCTTTCAACCCCTGCAGATGCAGCCTTTCAAAAAGCTGGATACGTTGCGCGGCAAGATGATCGTGAACCTGTTTTTCGAAGCTTCGACGCGCACGCGCACCAGCTTCGAAATCGCCGCCAAGCGGCTCGGGGCGGATACTGTGTCGATTACCGCTTCGGGCTCGAGCGTATCCAAAGGAGAATCGCTGGTCGACACACTGAACACGCTCGCCGCCATGCATCCCGATGCAATTGTCATGCGCCACGCCGCATCCGGCGCCCCCCATTTCCTGGCCCGGCACCTGGCCATTCCCATTGTGAACGCCGGCGACGGAACGCACGAGCATCCCACGCAGGCGCTGCTCGACGCACTCACTATTTTGGACCGCCGTGACGCGCTCGAGGGTCTGCGCGTAGCCATCATCGGCGATATCGCGCACAGCCGCGTGGCCCGCTCGAACGTGCATCTGCTCTCGAAATTCGGCGCCGACATCGTGCTGTGCGGCCCAGCCACCGTGTTGCCCGCGGAACTGGCGCAGATCGCCACGGGCGTCACCCTGACAAACGATATTCGCGAAGCGATTGCGGGCGCCGACGTGATCATGATGCTGCGCGTTCAGTTGGAACGCCAGCACGACCCGCCGCTCAGCGCCGGTGAGTATTTCCAGTTCTACGGCCTGCGTCTCGAGCATATGGCGCTCGCCAAGCCCGAAGCCATCGTCATGCATCCCGGCCCCATCAATCGCGGCCGCGAGCTGTCTTCCGAGGTCGCGGATTTTCAAAGGTCTGTGATTCTTAATCAAGTGGAGAATGGCGTGGCTGTGCGCATGGCGGTGCTCGAGCGCATCGTGGGAGAACAGGCCAATGGCGCCCATTGAGAGGGAGCCTGCCGCTTCCCGGCCAGGCACGGCGTCGGTTTAAACACGATGTCCTCAATCCTCATTAAGAATGGCCGCGTGATCGACCCCGCTTCCGGCCTGGACGGGCCTGCGGACGTGCTTATCGAGGACGGCCGTATTCAGTCCGTCGGCCGCGGTATCGAGCATGCCGGCGCTCACGTTTTCGATGCCGCCGGTCTGGTGGTGGCGCCCGGTTTTATCGATATGCACGTTCATTTGCGCGAGCCGGGGATCGAGCACTCCGAAACCATCGAAACCGGAGCGCGCGCCGCCGCCGCGGGCGGATTTACGTCCATCTGCTGCATGCCCAACACGCTTCCGGTGAACGACAACGCAACCGTTACCAGTTACATCATCGAGCGCGCGCGCCAGTGCGCCGCCGTGAATGTATTCCCCATCGGCGCCATCACTAAAAACAGCGAGGGCGAGGCGCTGGCGGCGATCGGCTCCATGAAAAATGCGGGCATTGTGGCCATCTCCGACGATGGCCGGCCCGTGATGAACGCGCGCGTGATGCGCCGGGCCATGCAGATCGCGCGGTCATTCGACCTGCCGGTGATCGATCACTGCGAAGACCTGAATCTGAGCGCGGGCGGCGACATGCACGAAGGCATACCCTCTACCCGCCTCGGTTTGCGCGGAATTCCAGCCAGTTCCGAGGACGTGATGGTGGCGCGTGACATTCTATTAGCCGAATCGACCGGCGCCCGCTTCCATGTGGCGCATATCTCGTCGCGGCACTCGCTCAAAATGGTGAAATTCGCCAAGCAGCAGGGGCTGGCCGTCACTTGCGAAGCCACGCCGCATCATTTCGCCCTCAGCGACGCCGACATCACCGCCTACGACAGCAGCTACAAAATGAAGCCCCCGCTGCGAACCGAGTGCGACGTCGCCGCGGTAATCGACGGCATCGTTTCCGGCGCAGTGGATGCCATCGCCACCGACCACGCTCCGCATCCGGGCAGCGAAAAGATGCAGGAATTCGAAAAATGCCCGTTCGGCATCACCGGGCTCGAAACCGCGCTGGGGTTGTCACTCGATAAGCTGTACCACACCGGAAAAATTCCGCTGAAGCGCCTGGTCGAACTGTTCACCATTGGACCCTCCCGCATTTTAGGTCTCCGCCGCGGCACTCTGGCTGCAGGCGCCCCGGGCGATGTCACCGTCTTCGACACCGAGTCGTCATGGACGTACGACGTGAACCGCTCGTTTTCCAAGAGCAAGAATTCACCCTTCCATGGCCGCGGTTTCCGCGGTGGGCCCGTGGCTACGGTCGTGGCTGGCGCGGTAGTGTGGCAGCGAGATAACGCCTGAATGTGAACGCGCCTTCTAGTATTAGAGTTGGAGGCGGAACTGGCGCCGCCGGCGCCTTCCTCGCGAATACCAACGACAGTAGCGTACAACAAGCGAGCCAGATCACCATGACGTTCAACAACGGATACCCGCTCAGCGGTATCTCACCTTCAACTTCTAGATCTTCCCGAACGGGAGCGCGAACCAACCGCCGGACTTTATATTCAACTCATGGAATGGCGCAAGCCTTTTGACGGTCTTCGCCCAGCTCGGTGTTACATCCAGCGGCGTGGGGACGGACGGCAGCGACACCCACTCTCCCAATAACCAGGGAATCCATGTCGAGCCGTACGCACAGTGGATCGGGACTTACAAGAGCCCGCAACTCAACCACATTACCAAACTCGAATTCGTCGATTGGCCCGCCACCAGCAATCAGGTTCCCGAACCGCCAGGTCGTCCTGCTGGGTAGCGGGCTGTTGGTTTCAATTGCCCTGATGCGCCGCAAGACGCGGAAACAGCAGTAATCTAGCACTCGCATCTCGACTGAAGCGGCCACCGCCTCCTCCTTGGGCGGTGGCCGTTTTGTCTTTGGCGGCCGCGGAAATGTTATCTTTGTTTTCCTGATGACCCGACTGCCGAGGCTCCAACCTCTCTGGGCGATCGCGACGCTCTCAGCCGCTTTTGCGCAACGACCCGGCATGGACCGCATCCGTGTCAACGACTTGCGCGCCGATCTGACTTTCCTGGCCTCGGACGCGCTCGAAGGCCGGCGCTCGCTTCAGCGCGGCTCCGAAGTCGCCATCCAATTCCTGGCCGCTGAGTTCCGCAAGGCCGGTCTCAAACCGGTAGCCGATGATTCTTACTTGCAGCCGGTTCCGCTCATCGAATACCGGATTGATACCGGCCAAAGCGCCCTGGCTGTGATGCATGGCCTCAGCAGGCGAGGCTCCGCGTACAACGTCGATTTCTTCGGGGGCTCGCCCTTTGAAGCCGATATCATAGCCCCGGTAGCCTTCGCCGGCTACGGCATCACCGCCCCCGAATTCGGCTATGACGATTACGCTGCGCTCGACGCGCACGGCAAGATCGTCCTGGCCTTCGATCACGAGCCGCAGGAAAACGATCCGCGCTCTATCTTCAACGGCAAAGGCAACACGCGCTACTCGAGTGCATTCGTCAAGATCGTAAATGCTCAAAAGCACGGCGCTGTAGGCATTCTCTTCGCGGCCGAGCCGAACCGCAAGCATCCATCGAATCAAGAGCGCATGACACGCGTGCCGGGTACCGAGAGGCGCGCGGTTCTCCTGCTGCCCCAAGCGCTGGCGGATTCGGAAGCCAGATTGCCGTCGTTTTCCGTCAGCGACCAGCTTGCCGCCGATCTGCTTAG
>DATLVQ010000391.1:0-3162 GCA_035577325.1 Bryobacteraceae bacterium
CGGGAGTTGTCCGGTCCATCGCCGGGAGGGTGGAAGCTGGCGGAGTGAGCCAACCGCCTCGTAACCGCCAATTGTCCGTACTGCGCCCTCCACCGAACGGAACCCTGGACTCGCCATAGGAGCAGGCGCTGGTTGAGCAGCCCGGTCTGGTCGGTCACGCCCAGCTCTCGGGCCAGTTCTTTGACCGACCGCCCCGCTTCCATCTGCTTCACTGCGCCGATGATCTTCTCTTCACTGTGCTTTGCTTTCTTCATTCGAAAAACTCCTCTTCCTCAGTTCGGAGCTTTCCAAATTATGTCTGGTAGAGATTATCGGTGGCAGGTCAACTTACCGGAGGGCCAGATGGTCTTCCACAAAGTGAAGGTTTTGGAAAAGCCGTCAATCTTTGTTTCCGACGAGAAAGCACACCAAACTGTCCAGTTTTCGCTGTCTGTATGCATTGGCGACCTCGCCATAGGTCATCGGACGCAGGTACTTGATTCTGCCGATACCTTCTGGCGCCCAAGTGCCGGAATCGAGGCCATCCAACTGAATCGTGGTCGGCTCAAACACGGGACATTGCCGCTGGAAGATATAAGCAAAGGGGTCGGAGGTCAATCGGTCGCCGACTGGCTCCGACAAGTTGAGTGTAGTTTGGTTGTTACCGCCAACCGGAGCCTCCCTGACAACACGCAGAAAAGCCTTCAATCGCCGCACCTGGTCACATGCGGAAATGGTAGCATCCGATTTCCAGCCGTCTAACCACCGCAAAGCTTCATCCAGTGCGTCGGCGAGGAACTGAGGCTTCCTGCGCCATTCAGTTGAGAAGACGGTAATGGGAGTCGTCAGGATCGCTATCCCCGCCTCACTGACGGCTTGGTCCATCGAACCACAGGAACGATACGCGTTCGCTAAGTCGAAATGCGAGAGGCTGAAGTAGAAGTCTAGACTTACTGCCTTCTCCAGGAAATTGATAGCTTCACAGCTTCTCGCGTGCCCCAGCAGAAAGGCACCCTGCGCAGCCATCAGTTGGGGTGACCAGGGATTGTACGTCAAAGCCCTCGCGTAGTGCTTAGTCGCAGCTTCCAATAGAAATGGCTCATCGGATGGTAAGCCCTTGAGTAGTTCCTGCACCCGGATCGCCGCGGCCGCATCGTAAAACCCGCCACGAGCGTCCAGCAAACTGGCGCGAATCAGTGAGTCCGCAGCTTCGCGGTGCGGCTGCTGTGAACTCTTGGCCAACAAGTAATTCGCATAGTCTAGGCGTGTCTGGAAGACGAACATGGCCGTTGCGCAGCAAATCAACAGTAGCCCGATCCGGTTTCCTGAACGGACGGTCAGTGTTGCGCCATGAAAGCGGGGTGCGGCGATGACCGCAACCACCAAAACGACAAGGACGGTAGCAGGGTTACCCAAGTTGTAGTTGAGCAATGAGAACACGCCGAATGTCGCAAGCGCGATTACAGCTGTTTTCTGTTGGACGGTTTTCTGAGAGTGCTCAAGAGCCAGGAAGAATCCGAAACCAACGAGTCTGAGTATGGTGCCGGTCAAACCGAACTCGAACGCCCATTGCAACGGAACGCTGTGCAGATCAGCAATGACCTCGCCCGACGGTGCAAACCCAGATCGCTGGATGCGGTACGGGGGGTAGCTGATCCCTACTTGGCCGGCTCCCCATCCGAGTAGTGGCTTTTCTTTTATTGCATTGAGAGAGCCAGTCCAATAGCGCACCCGATTGTCCCAGCTGGAAGTGGTGTCAGCGCCACGGGTAATCACAGACTTTATCCGCACCAGCGGCTCGAATTTACTAAACCAAACAGCAACAGAGACACCCAAAAGTCCCAGGACAAAAACTGGGAAATAACGAATGCGTTTTCTGCCAACCATGACAGACGAAAGCATTGAAAACGGAAGGATCGCCATCGCAGCAGCGCTGCGGGTCTCAACAATACCGGCTACGATTATCCCAGCGCCCAAAACGCCGAGCACCATACGTGCACGCGAAGCGCCTTGAGCAAAGCCAATTGCCAGCGGAGCAACAACGGTCAGTAGGCCAGCCATCAACACACGGTTGCCAAGCGGCAAGGCCAGTTCACGATAACCTTGCATACGGGCCAATATGGTGCCGACAATCACGCAGGCCACAGCCGCCAGGATACACGCCGATGCGAGACTATCGTCTCTGCCAAAGCACTTGAGCAGGAGATAGAACAGAATCCATGTCGCAATTGAGTTGACAAAGACCTCACGGGAATTCCACGATTGGCGTACCGCTGCACGCAGGCCCAGATCGATCAAAATCAGGGCGAGGATTAGATTCTGAGCGGGGGCAAGCAGCGAAACCTTCGGCGGCAAGCTTGTTCGCCACAGCCTCCATCCTGCAGTCGTAAACACCAAGAAAAATACGGTATGTGCGATGGCCTGGTGCCGCCACGATAGTGCGCCTCCGAACGTGCCGCCGAGCATCACCCAGTAGAGGAGCCAACTCGCTGTTAGGCCGAGAAGGACGTTCTGTTTCAGTTGCACCGATAGTCAGAGGAGACTGGCACAGTGAAAAAGACTCTTCCCTCAATGCCAAGTGCCAGGAAGCCAATCGGTTGATCTGCGCAAACTCCAACGGACCCGTTGAAAAGCGCCGACGGATCAAGAGCTGCCTTGAAACGGTCAATATCGGTTAGCACCATGGTTGTCTGGCCGTGTGACGTTAAAGCAATGTGGTGAGTCGCCTTGACAGTGCCGTCGCCGTCGAGCAGGTTTAGGCGGACGTGCGCCGTGAGGTTATTGGGGTTTGCGACCACGAGGCCTGCGTTATAGTGCGTCACTCCATTGATAGAAACAGGAAAACGAAATGAGTGTCCAGCGGGCGATGAGGGGCCACCAACCGCAGTGACAATGTTCGTACTTGGAATCGTTGAGGGCACGCTGGTAGGCGCATAATCAAAAAGAGTGAAGATATTCACTGGGCCATCGGACCTGACGGTTGCCCACGCGACTTGCAGCGACCGGGCGTTTCGATGCCTGGGATCGATGCTGACCGACTTGACTTCATTTGGGCCAATTCGGATCTGCTCGGTATGCGTGTTGCCGAGGTTCTCCAAAGGTACCGATATCGGTGTACCTTCCTGGGAGAGATATGCCAATTCCACCGTCACATCGTTTGCAGTGCTGTTCGTCAACATGGTC
>DATLVQ010000392.1:0-4007 GCA_035577325.1 Bryobacteraceae bacterium
GCCGAAGACAGTTTCGATATACGCGTTGCCGTAGCTGCCAAGGCTCTTGCGTAGGCGGCGGATGTGGACGTCGAGAGTGCGCGTCCGAATATCCGCGCCATAGCCCCAAACGAGCAGCAGCAGAGTGTCGCGCTGTATGAGCTGGCCGGGATGACGCACCAGGAATGCCAGCAGGGCGAACGCTTTGAAAGTCAGCTTCATCCGCGTGCCATCGAGCACGGCTGTTTCGCGCTCGAAATCGACGGTCAGATGAAGATCCTGGTAGCGGTCCGAATGAGTTGCCGTTGATTGCCTTACGTTCATTCCATCTCCTCACGTAAATCAAGTTTCTGACTGCGGAATTTTGCTGCCGCTGGACGATTTCGTCGTTTTGCGGGGAAACCACAGTCTCCAGTAAGAGATGCTGATGCCTCAATTTCCGATAGATGACATGTCGAACAAACGCATATGACACCAGAAGCAATTGATTTTCCGTTGTTTAAAAGCCAGAGTGACATGGCGGAATGAGCGCTGTTACACTCGTTGGAGCCTCCGCAACAAGATGGAATCCCATTCCTATACGCCGCGCGCGGTCCGTTTTGGGGTCTTCGAGTTCGATTTGCGTTCGGGCGAGCTGCACAAACAGGGACGCAAGATCCGCCTGGAAGGCCAGCCCGTGCAGGTGCTGGTCAAGTTGCTCGGGCGGCCCGGCGAGTTGGTCTCGAGGGAAGAGCTGCAGAAGCAACTTTGGCCGTCCGATACCTACGTAAATTTCGAGCAGAGTCTGAATGCGGCCGTGAAACGGCTGCGGCAGGCCCTAGGCGATTCTCCCGTGAACCCGCGTTTTGTCGAGACGCTGGCGCGGCGAGGGTACCGGTTCATTGCGCCCGTTAGCGGGATAGCGGAAGGCGCACAAGTCGCGACTTCGCCAGCGGCAACGGTGCGTTCGCTGGCTGTGCTGCCGTTCGGCAATACCGAAGCCGATCCCGAAACCGAATATCTGGCCGAAGGCATCACGGAAAGCATCATCAACTATCTGTCACCGCTGCCGATCATGCGTGTGATGTCGCGCAGTACGGTATTTCGTTACAAAGACAAGTCGCTGGATCCGCGGTCGGTGGGCCGGAAGCTGAATGTCGACGCTGTGCTGCTGGGCCGGGTGTTGCAGCGCGGGGATACGCTGCTGGTGGTGGCCGAGCTGGTGGATGTGAAGAACGGCTGGCAGCTTTGGGGTGAGCAGTACAACCGTAAAATGGTCGACATTTTCGCAGTCGAGGAGGGGATAGCCCGCGAGATTTCCGAAAAGCTGCGCCTGCGACTGACGGGAGAGGACCGGAACCGCCTGGCAAAGCGTCATACGCAGAGCTCCGAAGCTTACCAGGATTATCTCCGGGGACGGTACCACTGGAACCGGCTGAGTGAAGAAGGGCTGAAAAAGGGTATCGAGTATTTCGAGCGCGCGATTCAGCGCGATCCGAACTACGCGCTGGCGTATACAGGACTGGCCGACTCTTACGGCCTGCTCGGATTCTTCGGCCTGGCATCCGCAGCGGCTGTGATGCCCAAAGCCAAGGAAGCTGCGCGGCGGGCGGTTGAGATCGACGACGGGCTAGCGGAGGCGCACGCTTCGCTCGCCGGCATATTCAAAATCTACGACTGGGACTGGGCGGCTTCGGAACGCGAATACAAGCGGGCCATCGAATTGAATCCGAATTACGCCACGGCGCACCGCATGTACGCGGCATTTCTGGCAGCGGTAGGACGGGCGGACGAGGCCATGCGCGAAAGCCGGCTGGCGCTCGATCTCGATCCTTTTTCGCTGGTGATCAGCATGGAAATCGCCTGGAACTGTTACATGGCGCGCGATTACAGGCGGGCAGCAGAGGAGGCGCTGCGCACGCTCGAATTGGAACCGCAGTTCCCCGCTGCGCATTCCACTCTGGGAATCGCTTATGAACAGGAGGGCCGGTATGACGAGGCCATTGCGGCGATCGAGAAGGCGCGGGCCGCTACTGGCGGACACCCTGCCACGTTGTCGGCCCTGGCTCACGCCTTTGCCAGTGCGGGCCGGATCGAGGGAGCGCGCGAGTTGATCGACCGGCTGACGGAATTGTCGGCGCGGCAGTATATCTCGCCATTTTGGATGGCGGTGGCCTACACCGAAGTGGGCCAGGCGGCGGCCCTTGAGGAACTTGAAAAGGCCTTCGAGCAACGCGATGTGAATCTGGTCTGGCTGGGGACTGACCCGCGCCTGGATACTCTTCGCGCGGAGCCCCGATTCAAGGAACTGCTGCGGCGTATTGGCCTGCTGCCGAACGCCGGCAGCGCGCGCTCGGGCGGGTAGGCATGCCCCGTTGATGACGATGGACGCGGCAACCAATAGTCGTACCAGACCAAAATATGCCGGGACCGGCCGCAGCGATCGAGTCTAGCGTGTCGTCACCGGCGGACGCGTGCGAAGCATTTCGGCACCTTTTTATCTTTCACGCTCTCACCGATCTAATAATGCTGCTGGCTCTTGCCGCGATGCTTATGGTCATATTGCCGCGTATTTTCAAGGGCCGCGTGCCCGTATGGAGGGCCGCGCATTAACGCCGAACGCGGGCGCTTGGAATACCCCTCTGCTATATTGAAAATTCCCCATGCAACTTGAGAAAGTCTATGAGCCGCAGCGGTTTGAGCCGCATTGGGCGCAGTGGTGGATCGAAGCCGGGGTGTTTCAGGCGGACGTGAAAAGCACCGCGCCGGTATTTTCGCTCGTCATTCCGCCGCCTAATGTGACCGGTTCGCTGCATATTGGCCACATGCTCGAGCATAGCGAGATAGATTGCACGGTCCGCTGGCATCGCATGCGCGGGGACAACACGCTCTGGCTGCCGGGAACGGATCACGCGGGCATCTCGACCGAGATGATGGTCGTGCGGCAACTGGCGCAGGAGGGCACGAGCCGCCGCGAGATCGGGCGCGAAAAATTCATCGCGCGCGTCTGGCAGTGGAAAGAGCAATACGGCGACACCATCAAGCGCCAGATGATTCGGATGGGCTTGAGCTGCGACTGGAGCCGCGAGCGCTTCACCATGGACGCGGGGCTTTCGCGCGCGGTGCGCGAAGTGTTCGTCAGGCTGTGGGAAAAGGACCTCATCTACCGCGGCGAGTACATGGTGAATTGGTGCCCGACGTGCCAGACCGTGCTTTCGGACCTGGAAGTCAAACACGAAGAGACGCAGGGGCACCTGTGGCACATCCGTTATCCCGTGGTTGGCATGGACCGCTCCCTGGTGGTGGCGACGACGCGGCCGGAGACCATGCTGGGCGATACCGCGGTGGCTATCAACCCGCGCGACGCTCGCTATGCCGATCTACACGGCAAGACGGTCATGCTGCCGCTGATGAATCGGGAGATCCCGATCATTCTCGATGAGATCGCTGATCCGACATTCGGCACCGGCGTGGTGAAGATCACGCCCGCGCACGATCCCAACGACTTCGAAGCGGGCAAGCGGCACGATTTGCCGAAGATCCAGGTGATCGACGAGAACGCTCGCATGACACCGGAGGCGGGCGAGTACGCCGGGCTTGACCGCTTCGACGCGCGCAAAAAAGTGGTGGCGAACCTGGAGAAGCTTGGGCTGATAGCGAAGATCGAAGATTACGCTGTGAGCCTGGGCCGCTGCGAACGGACGAAAGACATTGTCGAACCGCTGATTTCGACGCAGTGGTTCGTGAAAATCAAGCCGCTGGCGGAGAGAGCGGTGCAAGTGGTGGACGACGGCAAGATCGTCTTCGTGCCGGACAACTGGACACGGGTTTACCACGAGTGGATGGACAACATCCGCGACTGGTGCATCTCGCGGCAGTTGTGGTGGGGGCACCGAATCCCGGCGTGGCACTGCCAGGATTGCGCGGAAACCATCGTGTCGCGCGAAGATCCCACGAAGTGCGCGCACTGCGGCAGTTCGCGGCTGGAGCAGGATCCAGACGTGCTCGATACCTGGTTCAGCTCGCAGTTATGGCCCTTTTCGACGCTC
>DATLVQ010000393.1:0-5000 GCA_035577325.1 Bryobacteraceae bacterium
CTGCTGGTCTGGCCGCCGCGGTTGTTGGTTGCAGATCCGAACTGACTAGTCGCCGTAGGCCGATTCGGATTCACATACTGCCTCGTTGTGGGCACGTTGGGCCGATTGATTTGGGTAGTTCCATTGCTATGCTCACCGAATCGATGCCAACCACCGTTGTCGCTCGTGCGTCCGCTAGCCGAAGGTGGCGCCGCGGGTTGTGTGCGGGCTGGTTCGCCGGCACGGCGCCAGGTGCCGCTGGTCTGGGCACCGCTGCTGTTGGTTGCCGCACCTAACTGAGGAGACGACGCAGGCTGGTTCGGATTCACTCGAGTCGTGCTTGTCTGCGGCGCAATCACCTGAGGATGATTGGTTTCGCCGAAGCGACGCCAACCAGTTCCAGCCTGGGAGCTGTTCGTCGTAGGCGCTGGCGTGTGCTGCGCCATACTGTTGTTTGCAAAACCGGCGGAACCCCCGCGCTGGTTCGCGTTCGGTTGGGACGGCGCGATCTGTACCCGGCCATTCACCTGGCGCCCACCTGGGACGGTGCTTCCGTTCTGATAAATGCCCGCCGCTTGAGCGCTGACAGGCGGCTTGGTTAATGTTTGTTTGGCGACCTGCTGCATCGCCTGCCGCTGCTGCTCGAACGGTACCCGAGCCACTTGCTGGGGTTGCTGGTGTGCGGAGAACTGCCGATTGGCCGGCGTGCGCGGCATGTTCGCCATGTTCGGCTGGCGATTAGCGAACTGCAGACTCTGACGCGTGGGCGCCACGGGCACTTGCCCCTTCACGAGGTTCGCGCCTCGCAGATCAGTCTGCGAGACTTTCATATAGTTCCGGCCGTTTTGGCCGAACTGTGTGGCATTCACAGCCGTCACGCCGTTGGCCACGTTCGCGTTCCTGTAGATGTTCGTGATATTGATGTTGTTCACGATGGTGGTGTTGTTGATGGTGGTACGGTTGTAGCCTCCGAAGCCTCCGAAACCGCCGTAGAAGCCTCCTCCCCACCAGCGATGGAACGGCTCGAAAGGAGCGATCGGGCACCAGCCGACATTGCCGAATCCAAATCCGATTCCGAAGCCATGGCCGAAACCGACGAAGGCTACCAGCGCCGGCGACCAATAGTAGTGTGGATAGTCGTAGGCACCCGGATACCAGGCCCAACCCAAGGAATTCTCGTAGAACCAGTTGCCGTAATGATAGGGCGCCCAGCCCCAGGAATCGTCACTGACCCAGGTCCAGCCATAGTAATCGACCCAGGCCCAGTGGCCATTGCGATACGGAGCCCAGTCGGCGGCTACGCGCGGATGCCAGGCGCGGCCGTATTGGGAGTCCACCCAATCGCCGCTGTCATCCAGATCCTCGGCGCCGTAGATGTCTCGATTCACGTATTCATAGCTGCGCGTACGCTCGAAGCGTCGGTCGCGGTTCTCGTTCCAGCGATCCCAGTCATCAAGTGCGGGCGCGGCCATCACTTGGAATTCGGGATCCGCTGCCGTTCCCCGCGCAACAATCATTTGTCCGGCACGCAACGGCTCCGATCCGCGCGGCGTGAATATTTCAGCTTCGCCGGAACGGACAGCGATCTCGGAAGTGCCGTCCTCCCGAATCGTGATGCGGTAGCTACCCTGTGTCCCGGGCCGCACCGAGACCTGTGGCGTATCGATTTCCATCCGCGAATCGGAATCACGCAAGATGCGGAACGTCACCGTACCGTTCGCCACTTGCATCTGAGCTCGGTGATAGGCCAGTTCGGTAAGCCGCACCTCCGAGTTCTGTCCTAGACGGATCATATTGGCGGAGTCGAACTGGATTTCGGCGGTCGCGCCGGAGCCGGTCAACAAGGTGTCTTGCAACACCAGTGGTGCGTTGATGGCGGCGGCGACGATTTCGCCGGAGTCCCCACGCCTCACCGACACATCTCCGTTAAGGAAACTAATCCGCGCCACCCCCCTGCTCGCGTCATCCGCGGGCTGATCATCAGCCCAAATCGGGCTGGATAGGACGGAACAGGCCGCAAGCACTAAGCCAAACAGCGTGGGTTTCATTGAGCACCTCATACACTTCCCATATGGGTTGATGCACGCCGCCCACCAAGGGTTAACATATTGACAAAAAGTTCTTTTACTCCGATGTCCCGCGACCTGAGTGGCTGAAAACCACCAGTTCTGAAAGATCAACAGGCATTCATCGCCTGCTCAATCAGCGTGGCGATGCCCTGGCTCATCATCTCGGTATCCGTGCTGCCTCCGTGACTGGAATGCTACAAAAGCTCGCGGGACAAAAGCCGCCTTTCGTCAAATACGAAAAGCACCACGGCGTGCGTTTGACAGCGGCTGGGAAGATGCGCGCTCTGGAGGTTCTTCGCCATCACCGGTTGCTGGAGCGTTTTCTCCATGATTTCCTCGACTACTCGTGGGACGAGGTTCACGATGAGGCAGAACGGCTGGAACATTTCATCTCGGAACGGCTCGAAGATCGCATCGCGGCGAAATTGGGAGACCCGCAAACCGATCCACACGGGCACCTGATCCCCGAGCGAAGCGGCACGCTTCCACCGCGCGAGGAGGTGCTGCTATCGAGATGGGCCTGTGGTGTACCAGCCATAATCAGCAGCGTGTCCGACCGCGACCCCGCGGCTTTACGAGAGATGACACGACTCGGATTGAGGCCGGGCGTGGCAATCACGGTGGAAACGGGAACGCGGAATGCCTCCCTGCGGGTCCGAATTGGCGATCGTACGGATTCAGTGCGCCTGAGCCAAACTCTTGCGTCCGGAATCTCAGTAATCGCTGGACCGAATGATCGCACTCATTTGCAAAGCAGCACATCGGCCGAATAGTCCTGTTGAGAGAATTAACCGTCAACAACGCAAGCGCGTGGATGGTCTCTTTACTGGTGTGCCTTACATATCCCATCGCGCGGCCGTCTTGGACCGGCCGTCCTGCAAGGGCTTTTCCCTCAGATTGTCGTTCTCTATCCTGGTGGCCCAAGAACCATCCCTGGTGGCGTGTGCTGAATGTGATCAGCTATGGAAGGATTATGCCGATGCCTCGCTCCAGCGCGTGAGGGCCTACGGGAACCTGAAACTTGCAAATCTCCGCAGCGACTCCGAAACAATCGAAATGCTAGCCAAGGCCCTGGCTACTGCCACTGAACAGCTCGAAGAGGTGAAAAGGAAAATTCGGGAACACGATTCCACCCGCCACACCTTCCAAAAACCTACTCGCCGACGGGCTGAGTGGTGGTGAATTTGTGAGACTTACCGAAGGGCAAAATGGTCTGCCACAACGTGAAGGTTTTGGAATGGTCGAATTCACACCATCTAGTGGCTTTCCCACTTGCGTTGGGTGAACGTTGCCAGTACAATTTTTGCCATCTACAATTTCGCTGTAATTTGCATCCTCTTTGCGCCCCCACCTGCTACCACATGAATCGGGTGGATTATATTGCTGGTACGCCTCGAATGACGGACGAAGAGTACGAGGATACTTACAGCGAGGCACTATTGTGCCTCAGCGAAATCGCAGATGTGGGCCAACCTTTTCACAGAGATGGCACCCGGATTTGCAGCGTTGATGGTTGCCTGTTGGACGATCACGAGGTGTTGGAGCGATGGTGGGGTAAGGGGATTGCTTGGGAAATCCAGCGGCAGCGGCGTGGCACAGGCGCTAAGGGTCAATCAGGCCCGCACTGATTGCATAGCGCACTAATTCATCTGTCCCTTTCACCCCGAGTTTAGCCATTATTGCTTCCCGATGAAATTCGACGGTCTTCACAGAAATGTTCAGAGACGCTCCAATTTCTTCGCTAGACCGACCCTTGGCGATCAAGCGAACAATCTGCTTCTCACGCTCTGTCAAGAGGCTGGTTGCCACAATTGCCTCCTCGAAGGGCGATTGCGCAATTGGTGAGCCATTTATCCCGCCGCTGTCAGAGGCACGTTGGCGTTTGCACATTTGGAATGCATCACAACTCACCGTTTGTTGATTTGGGTTCGGTTGCTCACGAAACGCAGATTTCCCGATTAGCTCGTTCAAGGGGGTGCAGCGGCAGCTCCAGCCGCCCTCCCTACGGATCCTTAAACCATGAGTGCGGACATGCGGAGTGTGCTACTCGGGAACAGTAAAGACTGCGCGGGTCGCCTTCCCGCAAGGGTTCTCGCGCGAGCGCTCCGTAACAGACTCGAATTACACCTACGGGTTCACTGTGAGATTGGCCGTTTTGGTCAGGCCGTTATAGGTTGCCGAAATCGTCACGATATTCTGGGCCGCAACGGCGGATGTCTTGATCGTGAAGTATGGCGAGACAGTTGCGCCCGCCGCGACGGTGACCGAGGCCGGCACCGTCACACCCTGATCACTGCTGGACAGGCTCACTACCACGCCTCCCGCTGGGGCTACACCGTTGAGGGTTACCTTATTCAACGTAGTGGACGTGCCGCCCACCACAGAAGTGGGGGATAGCGTTACGGAAAGGAGGGCTACCGGGTTTACCACTAGGCTGGCAGCCTTGATTACGCCGTTATAACTGGCCGAAATGGTGACCGTAATCGGAGCGGCAACAAACGACGTCGTCGCCGTGAAATACGGTGAAACCGTTGCGCCTGCAGCGACCGTCACCGAAGCGGGCACGCTCACGCCCGGATCACTGCTGGACAGGGTCACGACCACGCCTCCCGCCGGTGCCGGGCCATTCAGGCTTATCTTGTTCAACGTAGTGGAGGTTCCGCCTGCCACCGTCGTGGGAGATAGCGTTAAGGAGAGCAGGGCTACCGGGTTCACAGTCAGATTAGCCGTTTTGGTCACGCCGTTATAGATGGCGGAAATTGTAATGCTTTTCGTCGCGGCAACATTCGATGTCGTGATGGTGAATACCGGAGAGGAAGTTGCACCTGCTGCAACCGTCGCCGAAGGCGGCACAACCGCACCCGGATCACTGCTGGACAGATTCACCACCACGCCTCCCGCTGGGGCTGGACCGTTCAGCGTTACCTTGTTCGCTGTGGTGGAGGCGCCGCC
>DATLVQ010000394.1:0-8451 GCA_035577325.1 Bryobacteraceae bacterium
GAAGAGCCGCGCTGGATGCGGGCGGTACTTTGGAGTTTATGAGGAATGCCGGTGTCTCGGCGTGATCCACTTGTGAGAGCTCGGTCTCGGTGTTGGGCCAATCGGTTCTTGCGCTATCAGGCGGTTCCTGCCCCGGTTCCAGTTCACGTACTGCCGGTGTTGTTTCGTGGGGTTTATTCGATTCGACTTGAGCCGGGTGGCCTATATTGTCCGAGGCGCGCGTCACCCCAGCTGGGCGGAGTTCTACGATCAACCGGCTGGGGTTACGGCGACGCGAGATCGCATAATCCGCAACCGATTCCAAATCGAACACCACGCGCGTCACGCCTGGAGATGTCTCTGCTACGCGTATGCGCTTCAGCAGCTTGTCACCAACCTCTGTCGAAAACACTCGCTGACCCTTAATATGGGGCCGCGCGCCGACAAAATCGACGAAGATCCTATTCGGATCCTGAACACGCTCAGATCGGAAACGGACAACACCGTTAGTCCTGACAGCTATGCGCGTACTGTCGGTCAGCGACCAGTAGCGAATGTCTGTTACTTCGCGAGGCGCACGTGGCCGCGCTTCCGTCGTCGCTATTACGGCGACGAACACAAGCAATAACCTAGGCTGCCGTCTCATGGTTTCCGGTGATTGCGGCAAATTGCTCTCAATCGGTTCTGAGCCTGGACCAGATTTGCAGGTCGTCAGAACATTTTGGGCATTCTCTTCTTTCGGCCGTCCTGCCTCCGCCTCTACCCCACTTGGTGGAGGTAGCACCAACTCAGGAAACAACTAGATGCGGTCCGATCATCATAGGATCAGGCCAAGGCGCACTGGCGCCGATCACCAATCGCTGCACCGATCTCCTGATAACACCGTTACGAAATCCAGTACGAACAGACTCAAACCAAGAGCCGAACCATCGGACTGGTGAGCGAATGACCGCCGGCTCCGTCCCTTCGATGCGCTTCCGGTTCCAGCTATAGGGCAACTCTGCGCCACAGTCGAGGCGGATCGTTACCCATCTATCGCCATAGCGAACGCGTACCTTAAGCGCCCTGGGGGTTCTGTCCAACCCAGAAGTCCGTGCGTTCATTGCGCACGGATTATGTTCTGAGGACGGCAATTCTTCGACCAAATTGCATTGTTGTAGCGCCGTTCGAAATCCGGGCCGCAATATGTGACTGGACGTACGGGACCAAGCGAATATTTGCTGGTAAAGCGGTAGATTTTCCTCCACGGTGCAATTTTTCTCGGCGAAACGTTTGGCGCTTCAAATGATCGTGGAATCCAGCAATGGTTAAGAGCGGTGAGCTTGATCGAGAGTGATCTTAGTGCGGACCACGCGGGCGGTCGCCGGGGGGGCGGAATGAGGTGAGCTAAATCTTACGACTTTTGTCTGCTTATGCACACTGGAAAGACCCTGGTTGAGCTCCGTACAAACTCAAATCGCAGGATCCATTCGCTCGGGACTTCCCGGTTACCAATCGTCGCAGGACTGAATTTCCAATGCCGTGACGCCTGCAATGCCAGCCTGGCAAAATACCGGCTAGGGCCGGGGAAATCAAGCGTTGCAGCCGACACGTCGCCTGATTGGTCGGCCCGGAGCTTAACTCGGACCTTTACAGTGCCTTGAATGGTGTCTCTGGCTTTGCGAGGCACCTCGGGCAGGACCTGGTGAACGACCTGCGGGGGAGCAAAATCGCCGGCTTGTGTCTTCGCTGCTAGTAAGGTCTGTCTGCTTAGTGGGAGATCTGGCGGAATGCTATTCATCTCACCCGCCACACCGGGCAGGTCGGTCGGTAGCGGGCTGGTGCTTGCTAAAACGGCGTTCGGAACCACGGGCGCGGGACCGGATGACGCGACAGGTGTTGCCCGTAGCGTCTCGCTGCCGGACACGGGAGAACTCAGTGCACTCAGCCGGAACTCTGCTCGAAGTCCGTATTCTGCCCTGATCCGCTCTCGGAGCATCGCCGCGCCTTCGATCGTGCCTTCGTTTCCTACCAAAACCCGCCACAGTGGCGGATCACTTTCATGCAAAACCAGACGAGACGGTCCGTACCGCGCCTCCATCTTGGCGCGGAGACGCTCCGCGTTCGCGCGGTTCCGGAACGAGCCCACCTGCACCGCATAGAAAGCCGGTGCGGAGATTGACGCGGTCTTAAACGGTTGGCGCGCCTCGGTTGTCTCGGCGACCCGTACCCCGGGCTCAACTTTCCTTGGTGCGGCTAATACTAGGATCCACTCGCTCGCCCTTTGCCTGTTTGTACCCGAGACCTCCAGGCGGAACTGCACATTATTGGTCACCGGTGTATAGAGCACGCTACCGGTCCGCAGCTGGGCAGGATCCAAATGGAGTTGCTGCTGTCTGGAGTCGCCGTCCTGGATTCGTAGCAATCCAGACTGTGCGCGGGCGGCCATCACCGTAGTCCGATCCCAGCTCACTCGAAGATCTGCGCCTTGTCTTTCAGCCTGCAACGACAGGTCCAGCGTCGGGGAAGTCTCAGACCTCGCTTGACTTCGAACCAGTTGCGCAAACTTTTGGTAGTGGATGGTGGCAAGCCCAGCTATCAGACAGCCAATAACAAGTGCAGATAGCCCGACCAACAGAAACTGGAATGCGCGCGGTTCACTGGCTGTTATTGCACGCTGTTCTCCGACCAGAAACCGTCTCCGACGAGCAGACCTGGCAAACTCGACGATTTGAGCATGCACGAGCACACGGACCTTCTTCTTGCAGGCAGGCAGGTGATCACAGAAGCTCAGCAAAAACACTGGCTTCCCCATAGGGTTGATAAAGATCACCCTGCCCGCCGTTCTTTAAACGGATTATCATATTTGTAATACGTTTTAAACTTTCGCCAACATTGGGTGTTTACCTTAGCCGGCTCAGATATTTACTTTAGTCGGCGTTTAAAGCCTGGACGTGCTGCTGCTCTGTTGCCGCGCTCGAATAATGTCCGCTCATCGTCATTTTTCTCAAATCCGCGAGGAAATAATCGCCGTTTTAGGACCTGCGATTGTAAGAAAAATCCAAGAGCTTGAGTTTTCGGGGTTTGTGGACGTTCGGAACATGATTTGCTTTGCTCTTGGGCTGGAATAGGAGGACCAGAGTGATACAACGAGCGTTTTGCCGGAGCGTGTTTTTGCTCGAACAGTTCATCGGACTACGGTCATGTTACTGCCCTGGCATCGTTTGCAATTGTCCTGACAAACCCAAGACGCACTAGCCTTCGGACCTACCGCGAAGCCTTTAGTCCAATACTGGATAACGCTTTCTGTTTTGCCATCTCGCCGTTATTGGAGCTCGCGAGAAAGGACCCTGGCGGTGGCTTCCGCTTTGAGCCAACCAGCTATAAAATAAAGAAATGCCGGCTTCGCTGTTTGATTATTCTGAGCCGAAGCCTTCCCGTATTCCCCGTATCGTGCTTAGTCTCGTGGCCGTTCTATTCGCGTGGGACTACTACGCGACCATCAACGGTCTCGTGCGACGATCGCCATGGGCGGCGTTTATTCCTGCCACCTCGGAAGTCGATGACTTGTGCCATGTAACCGGAGCGTCATGGAGCGCGGTATCGATCACGGCTGCGGATGGAGTGACGTTACGTGCCTGGCTTGTTCAGCCTGACCATCCGAACGGGAAAGCCGCTGTTCTGGTCCATAATTTGAAGGGAACGCGTCTGAGGGTGCTTCCCATCGCCGTGGGGCTGCTGCGACGCGGCTTTACCTGCTTGCTGCCGGACAGCCGCGGACACGGGGCGAGCGGCGGCGAATTGATCACGCTCGGCGCGCTGGAGAAGTACGATGTAGCGGAATGGGTTAGGCTTCTACGGCGCGACCCCGCGATCAGCGCCGTATATGGACTGGGTTTGTCGTTAGGCGCCAGCACCCTGATACAGAGCCTCACTATTCCTGTGGCTTTCCGGGCGATCGTCGCGGATTCCACCGGCGCCGATCCGGCGCATCCCTATCAGTACCTCTCCGACAGGTTTCATCTTCCCGTGGCGCTCATCGGGCCGCTTGGATGGCCCTTTGTGGAGCTGCTGACCTGGAATGCACGGCTGCGATACAACCTGGATATCGAGCGCGCATCACCGCTGGAAGCCATACGAAGCGCACGCGTGCCCGTGCTCCTCATTCAGGGAACTGAAGACTGGCTGATTCCGGTCCAATATGCTCGCCGCCTGCACGAAGCAAACCTGCAGTACACCGAGCTTTGGGAGGTTCCTGGGGCCGATCACGCGCGTGTTTACAATGTTGCGGCTGGATATCAACAGCGCGTTCTTGATTGGTTTACGCACTGAGGTTTTGCACAGGGAAATCACGCACTGGACGCGCTGTGTTAGTCGTGCCGTGTGAGGACCTGGGGCTAGCCAGCGTTTTCCATTTGGGTTCGGGCGAGTTGAGTGGCGATTTCTAGATTCCGGCTAAACAAGGAAATGATCTCTTTTCGGATACGACGCATAGCCAGCATGAAACGCAGCCGGGCCGAAACGATCTGTTCCAACGCAAGACATGTGGAGCACGAGCAGATCGAATCCGCCGAGATAATGCAACGTAACCGGGTATCTCCCCGATTTACTGTGAGGGGCGAAGCGAGTAGAGTATCGAGAGATGAACGTCGAATGGGTACCGCTGATCCTGGAATAGTCCGCAAGGCCCGCCCACGGCGTCCGCGAAAAGAATTGGGATGCCAACCACCCCAAACTTCGAAATGACAGCCCAACCGCTGGAAGATCCGCTGGCGTTTCTACCTTGTTCTCACATCTCGCAGTACCAGAAGAAGCAAGCAATCTATAGCCCGAATCGTGCTTGTGCGAATCTGTACCTGATCATTGCGGGGAAGGTGATGGTGCGCCGGATGATTGCCAACGGTGAGAGCACGTTGTTGGTGGACATCTATATAGCCGACGAATTCTTCGGCGACTGGGCGCTCACCGAATCGGTCAACAACGCCGAGGAGGCAATTGCGATGGAACAGAATACCAGCGTCATGACGTGGACCGATACCGCGATAGAAGAATTGATGTTGCGGCGGCCGCGGCTGGGCATCGCGCTCGTGCAGATGCTGACGCGACGTTGCGTTGATTACAGCCGTCGAATCGAGAGCCTTTCGTCAGATAGCATCGCGCGGCGTTTGGCGCTGTCGCTGATTCACTTCTCAGGGCGGCTGGGCAAGAAGTTGGACAATGGTTCGATTCAGCTGATGCCACTCGGCCACGAGTTGCTGGCCCAGTACATAGGGACCTCACGTGAACTCGTTACGCAATATATGATCCAATTCCGCCGTCAGGGCTATTTGCGTTACTCGCGGAAAGAAATCTTGATTTGGCCCGCGGCCATGAAGGAAATCCTTTTGACAAAGTGATTGACCGGAGCGCCACGTCGGGTGTGGTTATTATAACCACGGCGTCGGAATCGGGGAGCTAGCTAGGAAACTTATAGTTTTCAGCTTCGCCGCCACGATGCTATGGGGTTGAGCGATCACCGGATAGCAACTGCAGGGGCGAGCGGCAAGTTGATCCGGATGGCTAAGATAGCAGAGACGACCATGACGCAGCTGACCAATTGCCGGTTCGCCTGGTTCAACGGCAAGTTCATGCCTGAGAATCAGGTACTGATCCCGTTCCGCGACCGGAGCTGGAGGTACGGCGATGGCGCCTTCGACATGACGCGCACCTTTAACGGCCGCGCCTTCCGGCTCAAGGAACACATCGACCGTTTCTATTGCTCCCTACGTTATCTGCGTCTGGATCCAGAAATGAGTCCGCAGGAGATGATCGACGTTTCCGAGCAGATCGTGGCGCGCAACGAACATCTGCGCGGCGCGGCCGGCGATTGGTGGATCGGCCAGCGCGTCAGTCGCGGTGTCGATCCGATCGGTGATGAAGTGCCCGAACACAGCGGCCCGAACGTTGTTGTGGAATGCACGCCGCTGCCGCTAAAGGCGCGCGCCCGTCAGTTCCGCGACGGTCTCGACGTGTGGACGCCCGCGCAGCGCCGCATCGCACCGGACATGCTCAGCCCGCGCGCTAAGACGCACAACTACCTGAACATGATCGTCGCGGAGCAGTCGGTGAAAGCGCACGACCCCGAGGGCTGGGCGGTGCTGCTCGACGTAAACGGAAATCTCGCCGAGGGGATGGGCAGCAACATCTTTGTGATCCGTGGGGGCACGCTCTATACCCCCAGCGAACGTTACGTTCTTGCAGGCATCAGCCGCCAGATGACGCTCGATCTCGCGCGTAAGCTCGCCATTCCGGCAATTGAAGGCGACATCGATCTCTTCGACGCGGCGAATGCCGAAGAGATGTTCCTGACCTCCACGAGTCTCTGCATCGCCGGTGTGCGCAGCTTCAACGGCGCCAAGATCGGCGATGGCCGCGCCCCCGGTCCGGTCACCAAGCGCCTGACCGACGCCTACATCGCCGACGTAGGCTGCGATTTCGTGAAGCAGTATCTCGATCGGCTGAGCTGAGGCGTCGTAACCAGCGGAATTGCGCCCCCAACCCGCGCCCTTGGTCTCCGTGGAGGTGCCGGCCGGGTCGGATTCGTGATCGCAGATGGCCGCCGATAATAGGAAATAGCGCTCGTGATTCGTGATTGTTCCACGTGCACGACGATTGGACCGGAGCGGGGTCGGACCTCAGCTCCTCGTCTATAGGGAGCGGCTTTTTCTTAGGCTCGGCCGGTAGCCTGACATCAGACCTTCTGAAGCTATCTCGGGCGCGAAGTCCATCAAAGGCGCTTGATACGTAGTGCCACATCGACTGCGTGAGCGGGCGTGGAAACCGAGCGCTCTCCACCCGGATGCGTGAACGTCTCCGTACCGAGCAGCGTTCCGTTAGACGGATTGACCCAGTCCGCCTGGTACGTGCCGGCGGGTAAGTTCAAGGACAGGTGCTCCCGGTAGGTTCCGGGCAGAACCGTATAAACGTATGGCTTGAGCTTGCTATGGTGATGGTACAGGGCATATTGCTCTCCGCGCTCGCTGATGCCACGGTAGTAGGCGCCGGCAGGCATGCCACTCACAAAGCTTCGGTCCGGCCGCATTTTCAGGAAATCAAATCCCTCGATGAATTGCTTCAGGCTTTGCATGGTCTGGAGAACTGGCGCGTTCTCAGCTGCTTTTCCGGCCGGATCTCGCACCGTGTACATGGCGTTCAGATTGTTGAAGCTTGAGCCGCCGCCGACCATGAACTCCCAGGCCTCCACGCGAACATCGCCGGCTTTGTCTCCCTCATACCACGACGAGAGCGGATAGTAGCCCGTCTCATTGAGGTCGATCGGCTTGTTTCTGCTGTACAGTTCGTCGAGCGCCTTCATGCCACCTACCTGCTCGTCCGGTGTTTGCCAGATGTACTGTGTCACGATGACAGAGACATCCGGGTGAGAACTGAAATCGACGGGACCACCAATTGCTCCCATCATCTGCTGCCCCAGCAAGTGTTTCTTAGGTAGCCCGGTCTCGGTTTGCTTAACCACCTGCACCAGGTGTCCGATCCATGCTCCTGCGAGCGCCCTCGGCGTTCCATAGACGGTAGGCTCGTCGCAGATCTCGAGGATCACGTTGTCGAATTCGTTCACTTCCTGCACAATCCGGCGCACGAACTCATCCTGGCGCCGCAGGACGTCAGGATGTTTGAGCGTCTGCACGCCGTTGTAGTCGGTGCGACCTTCGCCCTGGATATTGTTCTTCCAGTACAGCGGCGACATGGGCCAGCTCCCCTTATTTTGCGCGTTGAAGAAGCAGATCTCGACTACGATTCCGCGCGCGCCGGCTTGCGCGACAAAGTCCTTGAGGCGCCGGAAAAATTCCGGATCCCAGCGGTCCAGGTCGAAGCGGTTGCCGCCCGAGCGGTAGCCCGGCGTCCGGCTGCGGGCCCAGGGCTGGATCAGGTCATCAGATTTGGGTGCGAGCGTATTCTCGGGGTGAAATGTGCCCTCCGGTTCGATGAATGCCGCGGGGTAGATGCGCGTGTAGTTCAATCCGTAGGACTTGAGCGCGTCCAGGTAGGCATTGTAGTCGAAGGCCCGGTTGATGACGGCGCCATAATGCTCCGCGGACGTGATCAGAACGGTGGGGCGGCCCCGAAACAAATAGTAGTGGGGGTTTTGGGGGTGCACCCGGATAGGCTCCGCGCGACCTCCGGCGAGTGCACCAAACAATACGAGAGTCGACAACGTTTTCAGATGCATCCGGTTTCCTCGTGTTTCGACACAAACGGCAGGCTTCACCTTTTTCAAACGGCAGTGAGCCCACCATCAACTGTGAATATGCCTCCTGCGCAGTAGCTGGAATCCTCTGACGCAAGGTAGATCGCGATCCCACTGAGGTCCTCGGGTGTCCCAAGCCTGCGTGCGGGGGCCATTTCGGCGTAACGCGCACGGTTTTTTGGATCGGACAACTCAATCGCATTCATGGGAGTGTCGATCGTCCCGGGGACAATGGCGTTGACGCGGAT
>DATLVQ010000395.1:0-18844 GCA_035577325.1 Bryobacteraceae bacterium
GCCATTTGCTGGCCTCGCCATTGATCGTATCGGGCTAAACCGCGGCATCAGTCTGGCGATCGGGCTGTGGTCGCTCGCCGGCATCGCGACGGGCCTCACGCGCGGCTTGAGCGGTCTGGTTGCGTGCCGCGCATGGCTGGGCTTCGCCGAGGCCGGCGGCATTCCCGCAGCTGGTAAGGCCATGCATGAGTACCTCGCGAAGGAAGAGCGCGCGCTGGGCAACGGGCTGAATCAGGCGGCCGTATTTGCGGGCGCGATTCTGGCGCCTCCGGTGGCTACATGGCTAGCGATTCGCTACCAGTGGCGTGCGGCGTTTGTGGCCACAGGTATCGCCGGACTGCTCTGGATTCCGCTATGGAATTTCGTGGCGCGCTCGACATCACCGGCCCAACGGTCCAAGATCGAACCACTGGCGCTCAGTCTGACGATTTTGCGCGATCCGCGCATGTGGGGATTCATGCTGGCCAATGCACTGAGCATGGTGAGTTACTCGCTTTGGAGTAACTGGACGACGCTGTATTTGGTGGGAGTCAACCGGCTGTCGTTCGTCGAAGCCGCGTACTTCGCCTGGCTGCCGCCGCTTGCCGCCATGCTCGGCGGGTTCGCCGGCGGATGGCTTTCGTTCCATTGGGCGCGGTCCGGCCTCGAACCAGTCGCCGCGCGCACCCGCGTTTGCTTTGTTTGCTCGGCAGCAGGCTTCGTTACGCTCCTGATTCCGCTGGCACCGAGTGCCGCGTGGTCGGCCGCGGGAATTTCACTCAGCATTCTGGCGGTCTCGGCGTTTAGCGTCAATCTTTACACCATGCCGCTCGACGTGTACGAAGGCGCTCGCGCGGCGTTTGCCATTTCACTCCTGGTCTCGGCTTACGGAGCCATGCAGGCGGCGGTTTCGCCGGCGCTCGGCGCGATCATTGACCACTACGGCTACACGCCAGTGTGCTACATCACGTCGGTGACGTCGCTGGCGGCCTACGCGGTGCTGCGGGCTACCGCGCCAGTTCCATCCGAGCTACGTCACGCCGGATAAAGAGCAGAATGCCGGCGATCAGCAGCGCCGCCCCGGCGACGTACACCGCCGACGCAAGCGCGATGGCGAACCCCAGGCTCTGTCCCTCGGCGATGTAACCGATCGCGACCGGCGCCGCGCCGCCGCCGCCCAGCCAGCCCACCATGTTCATGATCCCCGTGGCGGTGCCGCGCGATTCCGGCGGCACCACGTCGAACATCGCGGCGAAAATGTTCGCATCGTAGAGCCCTTTGAAGAATCCCCAGGCGGTGAGCGCGATCATGAGCCACGCGATCGATTGCGTCAGCCCGCACAGCACGACGAACGGCGCACCGCACAGCAGGCCCGCGGCCTGCACTATCATGCGGCCCTCCGGGCGCCGCCGGCGCAACCGGTCCGCGAACCATCCGCCGGCGGGCGCCCCAACCATGCTCGCGAGCTGGATAAAAACGGTCGCCGTGAGGCCGGCTGCCGCGAGGCCCAGATGAAATTTGTCGTAGAGAAATTTGGGCATCCACGTGAGCACCACCACCGCGACGAAGTTAGCGCAGAGAAAAGCCGCCAGCAGGATAACCAGAGTTGGCGTCAGCCATCCACGGGCGCCGCTGCCTGATGCTCGATGGGTGGCATTCGTCGCAGCGCCTCGCGCGCCAACAACCGATGCGCCAATCTGCGCGTCTGCCGCTCCTCTTTCCGGTTCGATCAAATATCGCCGCAGCACCAAGCCGAGCAAAATTCCCAACCCGCCGAAAACCACGAAGCTCCATCGCCATCCATAACGCTGTCCCACCAGCCCCGCAAAATATCCGCCCGCAATGGTTCCAATGTAAACGCTGGTTTGGTGCAGTCCGAGCGCACGCGAGCGCGTCGCCTTGCCGTGGTAATCGCTCACCAGCGACATGGAGGCTGGAAAATAGAAGGTCTCGCCCAGCCCCTCCGCCGCGCGGAAAAATATAAGCGGGCCGAAGCCGCGTGAGACGGCCGTCACCATGCAGATGGCGCTCCAGGCGTGCAGCCCGCCCAGAATCGCGCTCTTGCGGCGCACGCGATCCACCACACGTCCGGCGAACGGCGCGCACAAACCGTAAACGATCCCAAACGAGGAGCCCAGCCAGCCCAATTGCGCGAGCGTCAGCCCGAATTCTTTTTCAAGCAGCGGAAATACGGAGAAGATCGCCTGGCGATCGGCATAGTTGAAAAAGCAGATCCACCACAGCATGCCGACGACGTACCACTTGTAGCGAGGAGCAGGCATTCGTGACCGGTAGGACAGGCATTCCTGCGTGTCCTACCTTTTAATAGATTGTCTTTGGTTGCACCGGCGCCGCCGTGCGCCCCAGCGGCGCGAGATACTCGCGCGCGCCCGCGGACATGAACCCCAGATCCGTCGGAGCCTGGAAGAAACGGAACCCCTGCGTCAGAAATTTCTGCACCTGCTCCGCATTCGCCGCCGGACGCCCCACAACTTTGCCATGCTTTTGGCCCGCGGCGACGACCTTGTCCAGCGCCTCCCGCAGCCGTGGATGATCCTGGTTCCCGCGCAAACCCAGCGAAAAAGAAAGATCGCTCGTGCCGATAAACATCACATCGATGCCCGGCGTAGCGGCGATCGCGTCTACATTCTCGACAGCGCGGGCTTCTTCGATGATCACAATTACCACGACGTTTTTGTCTGCCGAATCCGGGTAGCCGTCCGAGCCGCCCGGCCACGTAAACCGCGCCAGATTAGCTCCCGACCCCCTGCGTCCGGCCGGCGGATAACGGCATGCAGCCGCTGCCTGCGCCGCCAGCTCCGGCGTGCTGGTAAACGGAAAAATCACGCCGCAAACGCCGGCATCGAGAACGCGCTTCGCCATCCAGAGCTCATTGACCGGGACGCGCGCGAATGGCAGCGCTTTCATGCCGCGCGTCGCCAGCACCATGTTGCGCAGCGTTTCCAGCGTGATAGGCGAGTGCTCGGTCTCAATCCACAGAAAATCGAATCCCATGCTCGCCGCGTGCGCCGCCACGTCCACATTCGCCGTCGTTATCGTCGCGGCAATCACCGGTTCGCCCTCGCGCAGCCGTTTCTTGACCGGGCTCTCCCATACTTGATTCGTTTCGCTCATTTTTTGATCAGCCACACCTCGGATACCTGGCAGCCGCGCCCGCTTCCACCTAAACCCGGCTCGCCCCACCACGCCAGATCCAGTTCACCATGTTCGGTGGCGTCATGGGGAATGTCGAATTCGAGAACCCGCAAAGGCGATGGCTTTTCTATCAGCGGATGGATCTCCCATTTGCCGCCCGCGACCAGCCGCATTTTGCGCCGCGGATTTTCCCCCGCATACACTACGCGGATTTTGTAGCTCGCCGCCCGGTCGAGACCCCCGTAGTGCATGCGCACAGGCCCGTCGTAGAGCGATTCGGCGTGGTCCCACCAGGATCGGCGGCGCGTGCCCGCGGGACCGAAGCCCATAATCGTGCCCTCGCTGCGAACCAGATGCGGCTGCCGCGTGACGTCGCCCAGATCATCGTAGAAACCGCCGGGCCCGGGATCGGTCCATTTTAAAATTTGCTGAATGCCCGCCAGTCGCGCGGATTCGTCCGGCGCCTCGCGCAGATCTTTGAACCGCTGCGCCAGCCACAGCCGGTTGTTCAGCGGCGTATCTACCGTATCGAGATTCGCTCCGCGGTCGACTGAAATCGCCTTGTAACGCGGCACGCTCAGTTGCATCCGGATGCTCTGAAACAGCGCCTCGGCCAGCTCGAAAATGCGCGCGCGCCAGTTTTCGGAGACACGCTTCGACAGCGCGCTATTGAGAATCGCTTCCGCATCGGACATGGCTCGTCCCGTGCCTTTTTCTCCAGCCGCGCGCAGCGCATCCATGGCCCGCTCTTCCAATTCCGTTTCGTAAGTAAGCCGCGCGCGCGTGTAGGCATCGTAATACGCGCGGTAAAGCCCCTGCTGAAAGCGCCAGTTGGCAAGCATCTGCGGAGTAGCCCCGCGCTCCAGATCCTGAAAATGCTCCAGCGTCCGCTCTACGGTCGTGTTTGCCGCGAGCCGCCCTTGCCAGTCGCGCTCCAGCTCAATCAGACCGCGCGCGAAGCTCTCGCCATAACGCGCACCGATGAAATACCGGCCATAGTCGCGCAGAATGTCTTCCACCTTCGCATCCGGATTCCATCCGAGCGCGCTCCACACCATTTTATTGACATCGTCGTTGCATCCTTCCGAATACGCCAGGAAGCCGATTGTATACGCCGCTGTCCGCCGGAAAATTTCAGCTTCGCCAAATGGGCGTGGATTAATAGTCTCGCGTCCCTCGGTCACCGCGTATGACACATCCCAATCCGGCACCGGATACTGGCACTGCCGGCTGTGCGTGATGTCGGGGTAATGCCGAATCGGATACCGCTCCGGCACCGCCGCCCGCAACTCCGCCAGACTGACGCGCACCTGCGGCCCGTAAACCACGCCGCTCAACCAAGCGGGCCCGCCCCGCAGAATGCCATAGAACTGCTCGAGCCAATTCTGATTGAAACTCTGCGGCGACACCCACATTTGCGCCCGCGGATGATAGCGGTGGAGCACCGCGGTCTCTTTTTCGAGAAACGCCATCAGCACTCTAGGCTCGGTGTGGCCGGGATCGCCGCCAGGAACGAAAACTGCGTCCACCCGCGGCAGCTTGCGGAACACCTCGCCCCACTCCTCGAGCGCGGCCGCGACCGTTTTTGGGTCCGCGTAATCCAAATCCATCGCTGGATACCAGATCCACACGTCGAGCCCGTATTCGTTCGCCAGCCGCGACATCTCCGTCATCATGCGCATCGGCGGCAGCGGAAAGTGCGGGCTATCGGCATCATCGTCCGACCGCGGCGGGATCAGCTCAATCGCATTGGTTCCGAAAATCGCAAGATCGCGGATGTACTGCTCCCAGACCGGAACGCTCCAGCCATCATAAGAATTCGTCTTGGGCCGGTACCCGAGCTGGTGGCCGCGCAACGGATAACGCGGCGCGCTGGTTTCGTTCCAGGCATCCGGAACGCTGACCGTCCCGCGATCCATCTGCAACTCACGGAGCAACCGCCCCACTCCGAACAGCACGCCGCGTGCGTCATTGCCCGTGACATGCACGGCGTTACCGCTCACTTCGATCTGATAGCCTTCGGCGGGCGAGCCCTGCCGCAACAAGACCTCTATGCGAATGCCACCCGATGGTTTCGCGTAAACCGGCCAGCGGATGCCCGTGCGCTTCTCCACTTCCTCGACCAGCATCGCCACCGCTCTCTGCTCCGGTCCTTTCAGCGAAATGGCCGTCGTGACCACGGCGCCCCGGAGATCGAGCGCCCGCGCGCCAGGCAGCAGCGCCATGATGCAACCACAAATCAGAAGATCCGGGCCGCGCATTTGCCGGATTCTAGCACCCGCCTTGGGGAAGTTCGCGCACTCCATCCGATCATGCGTGATTTGCCCCACGGGACCGATAAGCAAGTGGTTCTTTTTGTTAAACTTACCAACGGCAGGCCGCGTGCGCGCACGAGTTCTGAAGGAGAATGGTGATGCGCACCTTCGCGGTGTTGGTTTTCGTTTTCTTGTTCGCCATGCAGTCGGCCAGCCGGGGTTCCACTGAAGATAGCAAGCCGCTGCCCACGCCCGTCATGCGAACGGTCAATCCCGAAACGGTGAAAGCCGGCGACGTGGCAACCGTGAGCGGCGAGTATCTGGACAAAACGCGTGTGTCCGAAGTCTACCTGACCGGCGGCAACGTCGACGTCAAAGTCGAAATCATCACCCAGACTACCGGCTCGCTCAAGTTCAAGGTCCCCGAGAAAACGGCAGCCGGGCGTTACAACCTGATGGTGCTGCTGGTCGACGAAGTACCGAAACTGATCGAAGAGCCCGCGCGCGTCAAAGTGGAGTAAACACACTGGCTCACTGCTGATTGAATCCGGTGGCGTTGCGAAACGCCTCCACGTAATGCCCGTCCTTCTTCTGGATATGGCCGCGCATCTTGGCCTTTGTCTCATCGAGGGTGGCCGTGTCCCAGTCCGGCCGGTAATGGTGGATAGACGGCTCCCACTGGCTGACGTGCGCCATGGCCGCGTCCAGCTTTTTCTCCACCACGCTGTCGATGTTTACCCAATAGTTCGCTTCCTTCTGCGTGACGTAAAAATAATATTCCTGCGGGACCAGCCACGGCTCCAGGCCCTCGTGCAACTGCTGGTTTGGAAAATAAAGATGCCATTCGGCCGCGCGGATGGCGTCGATCGTGTTATTGGCCGCCATGCGGTGATCGGTTTTGTGCCAGCGCACGTACTCAGTGCCCGGATCGATCGACAGCACCACTTCCGGCCGCACCTGCCGGATGATTTTCGTGACCTCTTCGACTAAGTCGCGCGTGTTCGCATATTCCAGCATGCCGTCGTGATACTCCAGCCACGAGACGTGGTCCTTCGGAATGCCCAGAATGCGGCACGCCTCTTCTTCTTCATGCATGCGGATGCGCGCGAGGCGCTCGCTCGTCATTTCGGGATCGTATGAGCCCTTGTCGTCGTTGGTGTAAATGACAATCCGGATATTGTTGCCGTTCTTCGCCAGCAGCGCCAGCGTGCCCGCGCAGCAGAACGTATCGTCATCGGGATGCGGCGTAAAGAGCAGGATCGTCTTGCCGCGCAGTTCTTCCAACCGGATCTGCGGCTGCGCGGAAACCGGTACGTTCAGGATCGTCATCAGCGTGGATGCCACCAGCAGAATTCGCGTCATCAAAATGCCTTTCGTCGGTTTTGGCCCGACCGTCTAAAATACCGCACCGGCGCCTTTCGTGCCGGAAAGCGGCCTCGGCCAGCCCGTGTTGTGTTGCCGGCGCGAACGGATTCAGGACAATACCCACTTGCAAACCGCCTGTGCCGGAAGTAAAGTTGCACATTATGCCATTTTGTGCGAATTGCGGCAGCCAGGTCGACGGGCGTTTTTGCCCGAAGTGCGGGGCTGCGGTAGCGGGCGGAGCGGGACCGGCGGCGCCTCCGCAGAGTGCCCCCAACCCTGGTGGAGCGCCTTACGCGGCCGCCACCTCGGTAGGTCTGACCGACAACGTGGCGAGCGCTCTATGCTACTTGCCTCTGCCCGTGGTTGGGCTAATTGTCGGCATTCTGTTTCTGGTGTTGGCGCCCTATAATCAGAACCCGAAGATCCGTTTTCATGCGTTTCAATCGATATTTATACATGTGGCGGCGTTTGTGGTTTATGTCGCATGGTCTCTTGTCTCGCTCGTTTCTGGAGGTTGGCTGTTTTTCCTCAGCCCAGTACTCTGGCTGGGGTTCTTTGTATTGTGGCTGGTGATGATGATAAAAACCTTCCAGGACCAAAAGCTGGTATTGCCGGTGATTGGTCCACTCGCAGAAAAACAGGCAGGAAGCTGAGCGGCCCAGGCGGACTGGCCCGGATTACGATTACACTTATGGCGGTTTGTGTCAGTTGCGGGGGACCCTTGGAAAGCGGGCATTGCATGCGTTGCGGCATACCCGAGACCGCCCGGCCCGCGACTCCAGTGATCGATGACAACATCGCCAGTGCGCTCTGCTATCTCCTTCTGGGCGTGACGGGCGTTCTGCTGCTCTACCTCGAGCCCTACAATTCCAATCCGCGGGTGCGCTTCCATGCCTTCCAGGCCATCTTTTTGAATCTGGCGATCATCGTCTTCTGGTCGGGGCTCTCATTCATCGGAAAGGGTCTCGCATTGCTGATCAGCCCCGTGTTTCTCCTGGCGTGCCTGGTGCTCTGGCTGGTTCTGATCTGGGCCGCATGGCAGAATGAACGGCTGGTGCTGCCCGTGATCGGCCACATGGCCGAAAAGCAGGCTTGAAGAAAACGCTTAGAAGCTGACGGTACCCCGGTTAAGAACTTCCCGCGTCACAATAATATTGTGAAGGTCATTTGGTTTTTGCTGTTGCCGGCTGCGCTAACGGCGGACTCCGTTCCGCGCGTCAGCTCGGTGAACTATTACGGATTGCGCAAAGTTTCTCAGAGCCGCATTTACAAGATAGTCGGCGTGAGTGCGGGCGATCCCATACCGCCATCCAAGGGCGCGCTCGAGGAACGTCTGGAGAAGATTCCGGGTGTGGTGGCCGCGCGCGTCGAGGCCGTGTGCTGCGAGGGCCGCGACGGCATGCTCTTCGTGGGTATCGAAGAACGCGGCGCCGCCCATTTCGCGCTGCGCACAGCGCCCGCCGGGGATGCCACGCTGCCACGGGAAATCGTCGCTGAGTACACCCAACTCCTGACCGCCTTGGAAAACGCCGCGCGCCGGGGCAGTACCGGTGAGGACCTCACGCATGGCCACCCGCTCATGGCCGATCCCGACGCGCGCGCCATACAGGAGCGCTTCGCCGGCTTCACCGCAGCGCATCTTCCGCAGGTGCGCGAGGTCCTCCGTGACTCCGCCGATGCTGAGCAGCGCGCCATGGCCGCCACCCTTATTGGCTACGCACCCGACAAAAAGGCCGTCGTCGGCGATCTGGAGTTCGCTGTGCAGGATCCCGACGAGGGGGTGCGCGCCAGTGCCATGCGCGCCTTGAACGCCATCGCGGTACTGAGCATCAAGCAATCTGAGCTCGGAATACACATCTCACCCACATGGTTCGTCGAGATGTTGAATTCCGTTGTGCTGAGCGACCGTACGCGCGCCACCATGGCCCTGATCAATCTCACCGATACGCGGCCCGCCACAACGCTCGATCTGTTGCGCGAGCGCGCTCTGCACTCGCTCGTCGAAATGGCGCAGTGGAACAGCCTGCGCTATGCGTTGCCCGCATATATTTTGCTGGGCCGCGTCGGCGGGTTGAGCGAGGAACAAATCCAGGAAAGCTGGACTAAAGGCGACCGCGCGGCCATGGTTCTGCAAGTGGTGGAAGCGTCAAAAAAGAAGCGGCACTGAAGCTCGTAAGACGCCCTGCACCTCGGCGCTGCAATCTGTCAATCGCGCTTGCCGAAACAATAGAGCGCGCTGCGCGTGCGGATGTAGATACGCCCGTCGGCGATCGCGGGCGTGGCGAAGCATTCGTCGTCCAACTCGTTCGCCGCCAGAATCTCCTGCTCTCCGCCCGCTTTCAACACCGTGACAATCCCGGATTGGCTGACGATGAAGATCTTCCCATCGCCGGCAACGGGTGAAGCAAAGTAGTGGTCCGCCACGCCGCGCAGCCGCGCCTGCTTGATCGCGGCGCCGGTGGTCGGGTCGAGCGTGGTCAGCACGCCTGCGTCATTAATCATGTAGAGCACCTTCTGATAGAGGACTGATGTCGGCAATTGTGGCACGGCGCGCTGAAATTTCCAGCGCAGGCCCGTTGTAGTGATGTCGCCGCGGCCGTTTGCGCGCAGGGCGAGGATTCCGTTTTCGGCCGACATCGTCAGGGCGTATGTCTTCCATTCTGCCGCGTTAAGGAAGCCATCCTGATCCAGATCGATAAAGGGAAAATACATCTTCGTTCGTTCATCGGGCGCTTCAGCGAGCGAGATGCGGCCGTCCTTATCTTTATCGTGGGCGGCCAGCACGTCCTCAAAGGCCGGAAGGTGAACCTGCCGCCCGGGATCATTTTCGGGGGTGTTGTACCCGCTCACGTAGACGAGGTCGCCGTCCACTAACGCGCCGGACTTCATTTCAGAAGGGAGTCCACTCGACCACCAGAGCGTCTCGCCGGTATCGACCGAATAAGCGTCCACGCGAAACGAACCCGGAGCGATGATCTGCGCGGGGCCATACGACGACTGGTATACGACGGGCGTCGAATGGCCGCTGAGCGCTTCAGGCCGCGGCCGCTTCCAGCGCAAACGCCCATCGTCTTTGCCCACCGCCAAGGCGAACGAGTCCCACGATTGATCGCACACCAGGATCACCTGGTCGCCGGCGACAATGGGCGAGGCGCCCATTCCATACACATTGTGGAAAGGCCCCAGTGGCACGCGCCACCGCTCGTTGCCGTCGGCTCCGTATGACACGAGGCCGAAATCGCCGAAAAACACGTAGACGTTCTTGCCATCGGTGGCCGCTGTGGGCGAGGCGGCTGTGTTCCGCTGATCCAGCGCCTCGGAGCGCTTACGCGGACACTCGCGCCGCCACAGAATCTGGCCGTTTTCGCGATTCAGGCATAAGGTGAACAGCTTGTCGTGATCCACCGCTGTCAGAAAAACGCGGTCGCCGCTCAACACCGGGGATGAATGCCCCAGCGGCAGGAGAGTTTTCCAGATGACGTTACGCTCAGGGCCGAACTTTTCCGGCAACCCCGTGGTCTGGGCGACGCCCGATCCGTTCGGCCCTCGAAACCGCGGCCAATCGCCTGCATAAGCGCACAGCGCCAGTACGCTTGCCAGGATCAGGACTCGCATGCGTCTTACTTTTCCTTCTTCTGCAATGGAATCACGGTAACCTTATTGGCCTCGATGGTCACCTTCTGGCGAATGTCGCCGAACGTCGGAGACACGATGTGCAGATCGTAAGTTCCCGGATTCAGCAGCAGGCCTCCGCCCGGATTATTCAGCTCGTCTACGTAGCCAAAAAACTTGTCGTTGATATACACGGCGCCCGTATCACCCGCCGCAATCGACATGAACGATTCAGGCTCGCCGCCGCCCAGCCGCAGACGGCCGAACGGAGGTTTAGCCGGTTCCACCGGCTTCAGAGCATATTTTATCTTCGTTGTTTTCTTAGCGCGCACTGTCACCTTGGTGGTGTAGTCTTCATAGCGCGGGTCTTTGAATGTCACCTCGACATCGCCCGCTGGCGCCGGATACTTTTCCGGAACCGTGAATCGCGTTGCCGGCCCCACGTACTGGCCATTCACGAAGACTCCCGCATCCCCGGGCTTCCCGCGCGCCTTGATATATCCCGTTTCCTGGGCGAGAGCCGGTATTACCGCGAAAGCCGCTAGCGTCGCCGAAAGCATCAGCCGTGTGACGGTCATCCTCTTTTCCTCGATCCTATACATAATGTCGCCTTTGCTCCTCCGCAATGGTAAACGAATGGGAGCACCGGAGAATTACTTGCTTTGCTTCTTGAAAAAGGAATTCAGCAGTTCTCCTGCGGCGCTCGTGACCATCTTACCTACACTGGGCCGCACGCGTGGAGATTCCACAGTGCCGGTCACGGTGAGCGGAATTCCGCCTGCCTGGCTACCCATCCCCACCTGAGTTGCTAACTGCCCGACGCTTCCCGCAGTGTGGGCGCCGAGCTCGAAGTTGATGGCTTGATCGAAACCGATGAACCCTTTTCCGGTGACGCGCAAAGCTGGGCTATCCAGCTCGATGCCGTCGAAACTGAGCTTGCCCTGCCCAATGTTCATGGCGGCCGCCAGCGTCGTAAATGGGGTGGCGCCCTTCTTGCCCTCGAGCAGCTCCTGCGGATGCGCAATCCCCTCCTGGATGCTCGCAAGCAGATCCAGCGCCGCCAACCGCCCCTGCGTGACCAGAAGCTTGCCCGTGCCCTGCAGCGAGTTACGGATCTGGCCCGCATTCTTCCCGGCAAACTGGAGCGAATAGGAAGAAATTTCGAGTTCTCCGTAGATTTTTCCGTTGGCCGAGGTCGCGCTGCTCAAAAGCTCGTTGATGTCCACTTTGCGGACGGCGCCGTGGCTGCGGCCGGTGATCGCCGACCCGTGAAGCTGCAGTTCGGCGTCGCCCGCCCATTCGCCCTTTCCCAGTTGCAAACGGGCATTGGCGATATTGAGCTGAAAACTCGGCGCAGACATCAGTTTCGACGCCGCGAAAGTAACCGGGGCCGCGCCGGCGAGACGCAGCACATGTTTCTCGTCTTTGCCGATCAGCACATCGGTCAACTCCAGTTTTGCCGGGCCGCTGAGTCTTTGATATACGTCTCCGCGGACGGTTACGGTGAGTGTAACTTTGGCTTTCTTGCCGGGCGCGGCCAGCAGATCACCGAATTGTGCATGGCGCAGCGATTCCGGAATTTCATCGGGAGCCAGCGTGATGGTCGCCATCCCGCTGAGCGGAAGCGAATCCGCATTGAACGGTCCAGCTTGCCCAGCGAGGTGAACGCGCGAACTGGCGCTGCCAAAAAGCTTGGCGCTAAATTCCAGATGGCACGCCTGGTCGCGAGCAAAATCGCGGACGCGGATTGTGATATCGCTGATGCTGAGGTGTTCTACGCCGCGCGAGCTTCCGGGCTCTACAATCGCAATCTCACCTGAGTTCACGGAAAACTGATCGACCACGAGATTGCCGCCGCCCGACGTCCCGCTGGAGCCGGAGTTCGCGCCGGATCTCGATCTCGGCTTGCGCAACAATGCCTCGATGTTGCTGGCGCCCTGCGCATTTGTCTCCGCCGTGATGCGCGGCTGGTCGATGACGATAGAGTGCACCTCTATCACCTTGTGCAATAGGGGAAGCAGCGCCACTTGCGCCGATAGTTTCTTCGCTTCCAGCAGATGAGGAGAATGGAAGCCCGGAGGATTGCCGATGGTGATGTCTTCGATTGCGATGGCGGGCCGGAGCAGAAACCACTGCGTCAAGTCGAAATTTGCCGCGCCGACCGTTACCGGCACGCCTAGGCTCTCCGCAAGAGAAGCCGCCAGAGCGTGCTGGCTCGAGTTCGAAACCACGGAGCGGACGACCACTCCGGTAACCAGCATCAGGCCGAACACCGACGCGGCCACCAGAATCAATCGAACGAGCCAGCGGTTCATGGCGTTATGGTATATCGCGCTGAAGCCGCGCGCTATCGGTCGCGCTCGCCGCCAGGAGCCAGCGCACCGGCGGGCCGTGAAAAGCGGCAGTCGCCAGCAGGCATTCCTCGCCACCAGGCCACAGAGTCAGCCGCACTTCCGCCTGCTCGCCGCCGCGTTCCATGCGCAGCCAGGCCACGGGCGAACGGGCTGCGGCATGTTCGCCGGCCTCGTGTAGCAATTCGCGGACGCGGTCACGCTCCTCAATCGCAAGGTAATCCATCACGACGGAGTGAAACACTACCGTGGCGGCCCCCGGAGCGGGCATACTTAGCTGCGGCGCAAGCCATTCACCCGCGCCGGCAGCATCCACCCGAGCGGGCACGCGGCGGGCGATGGCCAGCGCGTCACGCAGGCGCTCGAAGCGCGCGACCTGGTCCGCCCATATGAACGATGCCAGCGTCAGCTCCGTTTCCGGGGCGTTCGGGTCGAGCGGATTCGGATCGCATCCGGCGCGCTCAATAATTTCCGGCGCAACATCGAACGGCGGTTTCCCTTCGAGAAACGCATTTTCGAAACGAATGGGAGAATGTGGATCACCCCATGTCCTGCCTGCCGCCTGGTACCAGTAATGGTCCCAGCGTAAATTCAGCCCGGCGCTTGCCCCCAGTTCCAGCAACCGCAGGGGCAACCCGGTTTCCCGAGCGACCAGCAGAAAGCCACCCAGCAGACTGCACGAGCGCGCTACTTCGTTGGTCTGTACGGGATGGAGAACCAGTTGACGCAGTTCCGCGACATTCTGCTCCACGGTCGAGCGAAACACCGGCCACGCCTCTTCAAGCGGCTGTGCGCCTCCCGCTGACGGATAAAAAGGCGCCAGCCCCGGGGCTCTTCCCTCCAGAACCAGCCGGTGCACGGCGCCCATAAAGCGCAGCGCCAGCGCCATATAGGTTCCCTCGTCTTCCCGCCCATCGAGGGCACGCCAGCATGGGCCGCCAGCCTCGACATCGGCGGCGGCTTCAAAAAGTAGGGCGTTGTACAGCGGCGATCCCAGTTTGTGGGCCCATTCGGCCTGAGTCCGTAAGCCCGCTGCTACATCCTTCTGGCCGCCCATAAAGCCATTTTGCCAGAAGAACGTTCGTCTCCCTTTAGTAAGATGGTAAATTCCGATGAAACTAAACAGCTATACAATCACGCAGGGACGTGACCGCGCGCCGGCCCGCTCCTATTTCAAGGCCATCGGCTTCACCGACGAGGACCTGAAGAAGCCCATCATCGGCATCGCCAATACTTGGACCGAAACCATGAACTGCAACTACAACTTGCGGGAATTGGCAGTGAAAGTGAAGGAGGGCGTGCGCGCCGCGGGCGGAACCCCTATGGAATTCAATACGATCGCTATCAGCGACGGCATCACCATGGGCACCGAGGGTATGAAAACCTCGCTTGTGAGCCGGGAGGTGATCGCAGATTCGATCGAGCTGGTGGCGCGCGGCCACATGTTCGACGGCATCGTGGCGCTAGTGGCCTGCGACAAGACGATTCCGGGCGCGGCCATGGCGCTGCTGCGCCTCAACATTCCAGGTCTCGTGCTTTATGGCGGCTCCATTCTCCCGGGGCGGCATAACGGGCACGACATCACAATTCAGGATGTTTTCGAGGCCGTGGGCGCCAATGCCGCGGGACGCATGTCCGATAAGGAACTGCTCGAAATCGAAAATAACGCGTGCCCCGGCGCCGGCGCGTGCGGCGGCCAGTTCACGGCCAACACCATGGCCACGGCGATGGAGCTGATCGGGCTGTCCCCCATGTGGACGGCCGCGGTGCCGCAGGTTGACCCGCGCAAGAACGCCGAGTGTATCCGCTGCGGCGAAGTTGTGATGGACATGGTGAAAAACAACCGCTTGCCGCGCGACATCGTCACCCGCAAGGCTTTTGAGAATGCCATCGCGGGTGTGGCCGCGACCGGCGGTTCGACTAATGCCGTGCTGCACCTGATCGCCATTGCGCGCGAGGCCGGCGTACCCCTCGCCATCGAGGATTTCGACCGCATCAGCAGCCGGACGCCGATTTTCGTGGACCTCAAACCGGGTGGAAAATTTGTCGCGGTGGACGTGGACAAAGCCGGTGGCATCCCGGTGATCGCGCAACGACTGGTGGCAGGCAAGTACGTGGATGGCACGGCCCTCACTTGCACAGGCCGCACCTTTGCGGAAGAAGCCGCCAAGGCCCAAGAAACGCCAGGCCAGGAAGTGATCCGCCCACTCGATAAGCCGCTCAAGCCGACCGGCGGTCTGGCCATCCTGCGCGGATCGCTCGCGCCTGAAGGCTGCGTGATCAAGCTGTCGGGACATAACAAGAAGACGCATCGCGGGCCGGCGCGCGTGTTCAATCGCGAGGAAGACGCCATGGGCGCGGTTACACGCGGCGAAATCCGGCCGAACGATGTCATGATCATTCGGTACGAAGGGCCGCGCGGCGGGCCGGGGATGCGCGAGATGCTTGGCGTGACCAGCGCCATAGTCGGCGTGGGACTTTCGGAATCGGTTGCGCTCGTCACCGACGGCCGTTTCAGCGGCGCCACGCACGGCTTCATGATCGCGCACGTAGCTCCAGAAGCCGCCAATGGCGGCCCCATCGCTGCAGTCGAGGAGGGCGATTCGATTTCGATCGACGTAGACGCGCGCGAAATCAATCTGGAAATTCCACCGGAAAAAATGCGCGAGCGGCTGGCGCGCTGGCAAAAGCCCACGCCGCGCTACACAACCGGCGTCTTCGCAAAGTATTGCGCATTGGTGGCATCGGCGTCGGAAGGCGCGGTGACTTCGAAGTTCTGAACCGCTCCACGCGCCGCCTATGAAAATTCTTTTTATCGGGGATATTTTCTCATCGGTCGGACGGCACATCGTAGCCGACCATCTGGCGGATATCAAACAAACCCAGCAGATCGATCTTGCCATCGCCAACGCGGAAAACTCCGCCGGCGGTTTCGGGATCACGCCCACAATTGCCGAAGAACTCTTCGGGCTGGGGCTCGACGTCCTGACCAGCGGGAATCACATTTGGGATAAGAAGGAGATTTACGATTACTTCTCGCGGCGGCCGGCGCTATTGCGGCCCGCGAATTACGCTGCGCCCGCTCCCGGATCGGGCGTAATCGTCGTACCGGCCCGCAATGGCGGGAATTGCGCCGTCATCAACCTGCAAGGCCGCGTCTATATGCCCTCGACCGAGTGCCCCTTTCGCAAGGCCGACGAAATTCTGGCGGGACTGGAAAACACCAAAGTGCGGTTTGTGGACTTTCACGCCGAGCTGACGAGCGAGAAAATGGCCATGGGCTGGTATCTGGATGGCCGCGTTTCGGCAATGATCGGCACCCACACGCACATTCCCACTGCCGATACGCGCATTCTCCCCGGCGGCACGGCGTACCAGACCGATGTTGGGATGACCGGCCCATACGACTCAGTGATCGGAGTGCGCAAAGACGTGATTCTCGAGCGTTTCCTCACGGCGCTGCCGGTCCGCATGGAACCCGCCAAAGGATCAGTGGAACTGCATTCGGTTATTGTTGAAGTCGACGATACGACTGGCAAGGCGATCGCCCTTCGCCGCCACACGGTAAAAGGAGACTGAATGAACGCTCCGGCTCCCGATGTCGTGGCGTCGCTGCTATTCTGTCTCGTTTTTCTATTCCTCTGGCGGCAATCCGGGATTCTTTATTTCGCCTACTGGAGCCTCGCATGGGCATTGCAGGTGGTGGCGCTGCTCTGCGTGGGGCTTTACTTTTCGAATGGCAAACTGTTCTGGCTCGGCCCCTATGCGCTATTTGAATTCGCTTTTGCGCTGGCATTGCTGGTGGCGGCGCGTTCCGGTCCGTCGCGTGCCATATACACGTGGAAATCCGCGCTGCGTCTTCTGCTTGGATTCCCGTTATTTCTGGCGATCGTCTATGCTCTGGGACTGCAAAGCAGCTTTGAAGGCTTCCAGGCCGTGCACGCGCTGATCCTGGGGAGTATTTACCTTTACAGCTTTTTCGTGCTCCATGGCAGTGCGGGCATTGGCGGCCGGCTCTTTCGCTTTTCGCTGCTAGGTCTGTCGATTGCTTTCCTGATTAATGCCGCTGTTTTTTTTTATCTTTATAATCGCGGCGGACATCCGCAGTGGCCGCGCTATTTGCAATACAACAATCTGTACGACTTTGTGCTGCTTACGCTCCTGGCGTTCGCCGCCATGGCGATGTGGATCGAAAACCAGCGGGACCGCATCGAGACCCTCTCGGGAGAATTGGACAGCGTGCGGCGCGACAGTTTGAGAAATCTCGACCTGGATCGTCTCACGGGCCTGCTGAATCAGTCGGCTTTGGAGCGGCGCATCGAGAGCGGCGAACCGTTCAGCGGCGCAGTGGCTGTGTGCGACATGGATAATTTCAAACGTGTCAACGACCAGTACGGACATTTGGTGGGCGATGAAATCCTGCGGAACATCGGGCACCTGCTCCGCTCCTCCATTCGCCAGGAAGATGAAGCGTTTCGCTGGGGCGGCGACGAATTCGTGATCCTGTTCCGCAATCAAAATCTGCCGGTGGTCAAGACCAGGATGACTGAAATCAGGCGCCGCTTGAGCGATTTCCAAGTGCGCGGTTACGGGGCTCTCCCTATATCATTCAGTTGGGGAACGGCGGAGGCGGCGGGAGAGCCCCTGCGCCAGGTGCTGGATGCCGGTGATCGCGACATGTACTCATTCAAGCGCAGCCGTTCTATACCTGAGGAGCCAGCCAGCTCGTAATGGCGATAGGGCAGTCGGGCGCGTCATTGGGGGCAGTCGGCAGTCATATTGCTCGATATCGTAATCGCCGTCCCGATCAAGCAGGCAGAAAGATTCCGCGCCAGCCGGGACGCGAGGAGTATCAAGGCAGGCGTGCCGAAATGTCAGCCCGAGTCCTGGCAACCTATTGAAAATAGGCGCACAAGAACTGCCGCCACTCTATTGGGAGCCGGACTCCTTATCTCTAGAGTGCCGTTGGCTAACAACATGTGCGCTGTCGCCACGCGGGAAATAGGCGTCTGGCCGCGGCTCGAGCCTCAGTTTGTCCCGCATCCGGTGAATGACTCGGCAAGATCCGGCGCTTTGTTAGACTGAAAGTTGAATCCCCTCTCTCCACCCGTCAAAGTTTGCGCCGTCAGTTATCTGAATACTTCACCGCTCGTGTGGGGCATGCTGCACGGCGATCAACGGGGTGCGTTCGATCTTACGTTTCGCGTTCCCTCCGAATGCGCTAGCGCGGTGGCTTCCCGCGCGGCGGATATCGGAATCATTCCCGCGATCGAACTGAATCGGCACGACTACAGCAGAGTGCCCGGGCTGGGTATCGCCTCTCGCGGGCCGGTGCGCAGCATTCTGCTGGTCTCGTCCAAGCCTTTCGTAGATATCGAGACGCTGGCCGGCGATACCAGTTCGCGGACGTCAGTCGCCCTGGCCCGCGTGATTCTGGCTCGGCGGTATGGCGCGCAACCGCGTATGATCGCGCGCCCACCGGATCTGGTGCGTATGCTGGAGGCCGCCGACGCCGGCCTGATCATTGGCGACCCCGCTCTGCACCTCGATCCTGGCGCGCTAGGCGACTACGTGCTTGATCTGGGCGCCGAATGGACCGCGCTGACCGGCCTTCCCATGGTTTTCGCCCTCTGGGCGGGGCGCCGAGAGGCCATTACTCAGGAGGTGGAAGCGATCTTTCACGCTTCGTACCAGTTCGGCCGCGGTCGTCTGGACGAGATCATCCGTGTGGAGGCCGCACAACGCGGCATCCGCCCGGAGTTGGCCCGGGAATATCTAACGCGCCATATCATTTGTGAGCTGGGTCCAGCTGAGTATCAGGGCCTGGATTTGTTCCTCGAGTACGCGCGAAACGGCTTCGGTTTGACATCGCGCGAAGCCGTCTGATTATAATGAATGCACTTGCATCGTATTGCTCCTCAGTAGCTCAATGGTAGAGCATTCGGCTGTTAACCGAAGGGTTGTAGGTTCGAGTCCTACCTGAGGAGCCAAACTTTTCATTGTCCGGACCGGACACATAGGTAACAGATTGTTCCTAAGACATAGGTAACACTTTTGGCCCGAAGGGATTTGCGAGGGGCTGCAGAGTTTTCTCCTCCAGATCGATATAGCCAAGATCGTATTCCA
>DATLVQ010000396.1:0-4687 GCA_035577325.1 Bryobacteraceae bacterium
CCGGAAGCGTAATATTGTACCCAGAGTGCCTTAGTTCTTCGCGCTCGCGAGAGAAAGCAGGATCTGATGACAAATCCCTTCGCCACGTGGAACCGCCGGGCGTTTCTTTCCGTCAACGGCGTAGCCGCGATCGCCGCCGCCGGTCTCCGCCCGCGCTATATCCACGCCGCCCAGCTGGCTGCTGAACATGGCGAGATTTACCGCCAGCTCGGTGTGCGCCCGTTGATTAACGCCGCCGGCACCTACACCGTGCTCACCGGCTCAGTGATGCCCGAGCGCGCCCGCCGCGCCATGGAAGCCGCCTCGCGCTCGTTCGTCCACCTGGAGGAGTTGCAGAAGGCCGCTGGAGAACGCATCGCCAAAATACTTGGCGTGGAATCTGCCATGGTCACTTCCGGCGCGGCGTGTTCCATTATGCTGGCCACCGCCGCCTGCGTCACCGGCTCAGACACGGAAAGGATTCGCCGCGTTCCCGACCTTACCGGCATGAAAAGCGAAGTCATCATTCCCCGGGCGCACCGAAACGGCTTCGACCATGCTGCGCGCAACGTGGGCGTGAAGCTGGTTGAAGTCGATACCCTTGACGAGATCCACCGCGCCGTCGGGCCCAAGACCGCCATGCTGTATTTCACCAACATTTTCGAGCACAAAGGCCCGATCAAACGCGCGGAATTCATCACGGCGGGCAAACAGGCCGGTATTCCGGTCTTCAACGATGCCGCCGCCGAACTGCCGCCCGCGACAAACCTCTCCAGCATCGTCCACGAAGGCTTCGACCTGGTGGGTTTCAGCGGCGGTAAGGGCTTGCGCGGACCGCAGAGCTCGGGCCTGCTCCTCGGACGCAAGGATCTGATCCAGGCAGCCGTGCTGAACAACAATCCTCACGAAGAGGCCATCGGCCGTCCGTGCAAGGTCGGCAAAGAGGAGTTGATGGGACTGCTGGCCGCGGTTGAAGAGTACGTGCAGCGCGATCACGAAGCCGACATCGGTCTCTGGCGCGGCTTCACCGAGAGCATCGCCAGAGACCTGCGCGGCATTACCACTGTAACAGCCGAAGTCTATGTGCCCGGCCCCGGCGGCCACCCCGTGCCCTACCTCCGCGTGCAATGGGATCAGGAGCGGCTGCGTCTGAAATATGCCGAATGCTCCCGGCAGTTACGCGACGGCGAGCCTTCGATCGAGGTCAATGCCGGAGACGATGGCCTGACGCTTGCTTCTTACAACCTGTATCCGGGCGAGGAGCGCATTGTAGGATACCGGCTGCGCGGCATTCTGCGTGATGCCGAACGGCGCTCCTGAAAAAACTCTCCGCGACGACGCTTACGCTTAAAACAAGAACTTCAACCCGAACTGAATCTGCCGCATCGGCAGCGCAAGGCTGGTGATCTGTCCCGGTCCCTGCGAGCGGATCTGGCTCGGAAAACTGCCGCCAGGCGCCGAGGGCAGGAACTGGGTGGATGCCGACAGAAAATTGTTCGGCGGATTGAAATTTGGCGTGTTGAATATATTAAACATCTCAGCACGGAACTGCAATTTCATGGACTCTTTAATCTGGAAGTTCTTGAACAGCGAAAAGTCCAGGTCCTTGAAGGTCGGCCCGCGGAGAATGCCCTCGCCGGAACTGCCGTAATGGCAAAGGTCGGGGAGCGTGCTGACCTTGCAGGTCACGACGTGAAAATCATCCGGGTTGAACCACTGGTTGATGGTCGGGTTCGAGATCGTCCCATTACCGACGCGGTCCGGCCGCACGGGACTGTTGAATGTATTCAGGCTATTATTCTGCCTGACGGTGAAAGGGAGGCCGGTATGCAGGGTCCAGATGCCGTTCGCCTGCCAGCCGCCGAAAATCTGGCGCGCCACGCCGTTATTCATGCCGGGCACCGTGGGGATCTCATATAGCCAGCTGATCACTGCGTTGTGCTTCACGTCGAATGGGTAAGGGCCCTTGTCCGCCGCGCGATTGCGCGGGTCCTGATAAGAACCGGCGGTGACAAAGCCCGTGCCGCTTTCGTTCCGGCCATAACCCTCGCCCTCGGACTTGCTGTAAGTGTATGCCAGGCTCGCTTGCAGCCCGCGGCTGAAGCGCTTCTGGAGACTGACCTGCAAGCCGTGATACCAGGAATTACCGCCCGAATCGAGAAAGCGGATGCGTGAGAGGGGCCGGATAGGGCCGCCGGGACCGTCGATTACGAATTGGTAGGGCCGGCGTTCCTGTGGAGTGGTGGGCAGTGAGCTCAAACCAGGGTCGGGGTTATTTTTCTCGACCGTGTTATCCAGGTGCACACCTTTGCTGCCGACGTAACCGACGTCGAGCACGGTTTGCCAGGGCAACTGTCGCTGGACGCCGAAGCTCCACTGGTGGAGACGCGGCTCATAATCGTTCCGGTTGAGCGTGTTCGCGTTGATCCGGCTGTGAGGGTCAAGAGCTCCGAATGGGTTCTGGGACGTAATCGGGTTCGCGTTCGTGATCACGCCGTTCGAGGCGTCATTTGAAAAGGCCGCGCTGCCGGAAAGCGGCGGATTCAGGTTCAAAATCGTGTAGTTATTGAGCTGGTGGACGTTGTAATAGATGCCATACCCCGTGCGGATTACCGTCTTCTCGCTCAGCCGGTACGCCAGGCCGATGCGCGGCATGAACATCTTCTTTTCCGGATCGTAAAAATGATACGGCGTGCGAATATTGGGAACGAGCGTCGGAACGCCGTTGACCTCTTGCTTGAAGTCCAGGCTGCGCCAGAGACCCTTCACGTCCGTAGCCACGCTGTTGTACTCATAACGAACCCCCAGGTTGACCGTTAGCCGTTGGCTGGCTTTCCAGTCGTCCTGAAAATAGGCCGCATAGCGGTTCTGCCTGGGAAACGTTAGCGGTATACCTTCGGGGGTGTCAGAGGCGTCAGGATATCCCAGCAAGAACGAAGTCCAGTCGCTATTGGCGATGTCGTCGCCAAAGTTCAGGTCGCCACGCGGCACATTAGCCGCTCCGCGGTCCAGCACCACTCTGGTAACCATGAACCCGGTCTTGAGATTGTGCGCGCCGTGGCTGAGGGTGACGTTATCGCCCAGCTCGTACTGGTTGTTGTAGTCGAACCCGTTACCGCCGTCATTGTCGCCAATACCGGTAAAGTTCGAAAAGCTGATCGGCGGCAAACCCGCCTCCCGCGATGTGAACGGCCTGTTGTTATCGTTCAGCACGCGCAATCCGGTCAATCCGAGCGCGTCGAGATTGAAATTCGTATTGCTGCGCGGGTTCAGAGTGTTATCCACCGAGCGCATGTAGCCCAATCGAAATTCATTGATGAGCGACGGGGTGAAAATGTGAATCCACTGTGCCGCCGCGTTCTGATTGCGGCCCGCCACAAAGTAGGGGAAGTTCGGATTGTAGCCATAAGTCTGCCCGTACTTGATGTCGTCGAAAGCATAGTGGCCGAACAGCTTGTCTTTGTCCGACAACTGGTGGTCGATCCGCACGTAACGCTGGTCGTCATCGATACTGGTCGCTCCCACGCCGATGTAGTTGAAGCCGCTCAATGGGTCCGGCAGAGCGAACTGCGCCGCCGGAAAGAACTTGTACAGGTTTTGGGCGATAGGCGAAATCCGCGAGGGCGGAATGATGTTGCCCGCGAAGGGCACGCCCGTAATCGGGTCGATGATCTGGATGGAAGGCAGCGCATTTCCGCTCGAGTCGTGACGGTTGAGCAGCGCGCTCAGATCGCCGTTCTCGAAAGCCTGCGTGGGCACCAGCGATTCTCCTACCTGGTTGGGCTGGCGGAGCCGGCGTGATTCGAAATCGAACATGAAGAAGGTCCGGTTCTTGCCGCTATAGATTTTCGGGATCAAAATCGGCCCCGTGAGCAGAAAGCCGTATTGGTTCTGCCGCAACAGGTTCTTCGGCGTCGGCGTCGAGCCAGGCGGGTTGAAGTAATTCTGGAAATAGTCCTGGGCATCGAGTTTGTCGTTGCGCAAAAACTCGAAAGCATCGCCGTGGAAAACATTCGCGCCCGACTTCAGCGCGATGGCCAACTGCGCGCCGGCGTGCGTGCCGTACTCAGCCGAGTAGGTGCCCGCCTGCACCTTGAATTCCTCGATCGCCTCAGGCGAAGGCGTGAACGGCACTGTATTGACGCGCGCCTCGGTCACCCCCACGCCATCGAGCGTGGCGTGCTGGTCCGTATCGCGCTGCCCGTTGGCGCTGATGCTGATGGCATCGCCGGGGATAGGCACGCCACCGCCGCCGCCTCCATTGATATCCGTCAACCCCATGCGTCCGCCGTACTGCACTCCCGGCTGCAATACCGCTAGCGCTCCCACGTTGCGCCCGTTGAGCGGCAGCTCTTCCACGCGCCGCGTGTTCACCACCTGGCCGAGCGTGGCCTGATCCGTGTTTAGCAGCGCCGCCTGGCTGGTCACCTCCACCCGCTGGGCCTCGGCGCCGACTTCCATGTGGAAATCGATGCGGGCTTTCAGGTTCAACTCCAGTTGGATGCCGGAGTGCGTTTCCGTCTTGAAGCCCGGCGCCTCTACCGTGACCGAATACTCGCCCGGATCAAGCAGCGGAAAGTTGTAATCGCCCGTGCCGGAAGTGGTGTCCTGGCGCTTGATGCCGGTCTGCACTTGCAGCAGCGTAACTTTCGCGCCCACCAGCACTGCACCGGTTGCATCGCTAACGGTGCCGAGAACCGCGGTCGAG
>DATLVQ010000397.1:0-5016 GCA_035577325.1 Bryobacteraceae bacterium
CTGGGTGTTTTTCATGACGATGCTGGGTTACAAGCTCGGTAAAGTGCCATTCATCCGCCAAAATTTCGACAAGGTTGTCCTGCTGATCATCGCGATCTCGCTCATTCCCGCCATTACCGAGGTCATCAAGTCGCGCCGCGCACCGGCGGGATCGTGAGAGCGCAAACGAGCCGCTAGGAAGATCGCTGCCTCACATAGATACTTCGGTGGCTTTGAGCCTGTGCCGCTCGAAATCTACCGCGATCGCAATGGACGCTCTATCTTCCAGACACTTCGATTTACCCCCAGTGCTGAATGGAACCTTTGGTCCAGTCGATGTAGCGCCTTATGCGGGCGTAGTTGCCGTAGATTTGTGAGAAAAGTTCCCGCTCAAACAAGGCAGTGTGCGGCCCAATACGGCGCGCCAGGCAAACGCAGTTAACAGGCGTAAAATCCCGCTGAGTCAGGCGACGCAGCCGGGCGCTCAGGCGTTTAACTCGTCAGAGGAGGTTCATTATGCGTAACCGGATAAATCAATTCATTAGCATTGTGCTCCTGGCTGCCGTCAGTTGCATCTCCGCGCTGGCGCAGTATACGGGCATGCCGGGAACGGGGACAACGACCGGAACATACACGGCTCCAAAGGGCGGCTATGGATCGGGCGCGGCCATCGGGATCGGGCTGGGCGCAGCGGCCGGCGCTGGCGTGGCGTATTGGGCGCTGCACAACCGGCCCAGTGTGATCGGATGCGTACAGCAGTCAGATCAAGGCAACGCGATCTTCAACGAGAAGGACGGGAAGCTCTACCATCTCCTCCCTGATAGCGAAGTCGCCTTGAAACCGGGGGAGCGCGTCGCATTGAAGGGCAAGAAAACCGAAGATCAGCCGGGCAGGTACGCTTTCGCGGCGCGAAAGGTGGTCAAAGACTACGGTGCATGTGAGAGCGGTAAGCCAAGCGAAACCGTCGGAGGAGCGAAGTAACTAACGCGTCCGTATCGGGCCTCGGCCCGTTATTACACAACTCTGGTTGAGGCCCATTGTGGTATCGAATTACTCATAGCGCAGCGCGTTCATGGGATCGACGGAAGACGCGCGGCGCGCCGGGATGAAAGCCGCCAGCGCGGACGTCAGAACCAAGAGCAGCGTGACGGCGGCAAAGATCAGCGGATTGTGGGTACTGCCTTCGGCCCACTTCGATAGAACACCGCTCAGCATGAGACTCAGGACCAGCCCGCAAACCAGTCCGCCGATGACGTTGCGCGCGGAAGCAGTGAATACGAGCTGCAGAACCTGTGCGCGGGTCGCGCCGAGCGCCATGCGAATGCCGAATTCGTTGGTTCGCTGCGCCACGCCATACGAGACCACGCTGAAGAGCCCGATGGCGGCGAGCGCAAGCGCTAGCAGCGAAAACCCGCTGAACAGCGCGGCCACCAGGCGGCCGTATCCATATTCGTCCTGGTTTTGAATCCACTGCTCCAGGTCGCGCGTCTGGCCAAACACCTGCTGATCGGGATCGACGGCCTTCACTTCGGCGCGGACGCGATTCAAGACTGAGAGTGGAGCCGCATACGTGCGGACAAGAATCTGCGTCCTCATGCGCATCTGCAGCGTGAAGGGGACAAAAACCGCCGGTTTGACGGGCTTGCGCAGGCCATCGTCGCGCGCGTCACCGACAATGCCGATAATCTGGAGCCAGCCATTGGCGTCGGGCGCGGCCTGCGAGAACGGTGGTTCGCCTTTCAGATCGGGCAGCCGCAGTTGCTTCCCCAGGGCGCCGCCTTGCGGCCAATACTGATGGGCCATGGTCTGATTGATAACGGCCAGACGCGCCCCTCGCACGATTTCAGGCTGCTGCCATAATCGTCCCTGCAAAAGCGGGATGTGCAGAACGGGGAAATACTCGGAGCTGACGAAGTTAGCGCGCACCTCCTGGCGCTGATTGGCCGGACGCCCGAAGATTTCGAAGGATTGATCCCAACCATTCCAGGGCGGCGTGGCGTTGGTCGAAATTCCCGCTGCCACGACTTCCGGCATGGCGGCGACGCGCGCCAGCAGCTGCTCGAAGTAGGCTGATCGGTTCTCCCAGCTCACATGCGCATTCTGATGTACGGGGATGCCCACCGACATGGTCTTGTGCGGATCGTAACCTAGGTCCGTACGGACAAGCTTCACAAAGCCATTGATGGCCGCCGCGGCGGAGGTGAGCAGCAAGAGCGTCAGCGCGATCTGGCCGGCCACCAGCACGTCGTGCGTGCGTTTGCTGCGCGCCCCGGCGGTGGTACGGCGTGAATTGGATTGCATTAGCTGTGCTACCTGCGGACGTGAGAACTGGAACGCCGGAGCGAGCCCTGACAAAACGCCTGTAACCATAGCTATCGCGATGCTGAAGCCCAGCACCGGCAGATTGATGCTGATGGCCACTTCGTGCGGAAACGAGTATTCCGGCAGCCAGCGCACCAGCACCGGGAGTAAACGATAAGCCAGCAGCACGCCGCCGAGCGCACCCAGAACGGATAATGCAAGAGCCTCAGTTAGAAGCTGGCGCTGAATCCGCCACCGGCTGGCGCCGACCGCGCTGCGCACGGCGAGTTCATGCTGGCGGGCCGTTCCACGTGCGAGCAGTAGAATGGACACGTTGGCGCATCCGATGAGCAGAAGCAGCGACACTGCTCCGAACAGCAGAAACAGCGAATGGCCGAGCTGCTCAACATAGCGCTCGTTGATGCCTTTCACGCGCACGCGAAACTTCTTGGGGAAATGCGTGGGGGTTTCCTTGGCGAACTGCTCGAGCAGCGGCTGCAGCTCGGCGTTGGCTGCGGCGTGAGTGACGCCGGGCTTTAGTTTGACGAGCGGGCCGTAATCGATGTTCGCGTCGTTGGTGACTTTCAGCGGGAGGTACACGTCAGCGTCATTCCAGGTGAAGCGCGATGGCAGGACACCGACGATGGTGTAGTTCTTGTGGACAAGCTGAAGATTGCGCCCGATCACCGTCGGGTCGCCATTGAAGTGTCGCTGCCAAAACTGATAGCTCAGAACGACGACCGGCTGCGGGTCCTGGCCGTCCGGAGCGTCGGAGGGGATCAGCGTGCGGCCCAGCAGGGCGGGGACGCCGAAGTAACTGCCGGCGTTGGCTGTGAGCTGGACCGAGGGGACATCCTGCGGCAGATCTTCATCGGTGGTCGTGAGATTCCACGTTCCCCAGCTGGCGGCGGCGCTCTCGATGCACTTTGCCTGCCGCAGATATTTGAGTTGCGGACCCGTGACGCCGATCCACCGGTCGTCACCGGCTTCGTTGACGACGACCAGATGAACCATGCGGTCGGCGCCCTTATAGGGGAACGGGTTGACCAGCAGGCCGTATATGACGCTGAAGACGGCGGTGGTAGCGCCGATGCCGAGCGTGAGCGACAGGATGGCCGTCAGAGCGAGGCCGGGCCTCTTGCGCAACTCGCGCCAGGAGAACCGCAGATCGTGCAGCATGTCCTTTATACTGTCGAACGACGGAAAAGTTACGTAATTTCAACGACACGGAAAAAAAAGACACACCACCCTGCTAAAGCATCAATTCCGCAACGCCTGGCTGGGATCGATCCGTATGGCTCGCCAGGCCGGCAACAAACACGCCGGCAGCGAGGCGATCAACATCACTGCGAATGCCAGAGCGAACGCCACGGGATCGCGCGGGCTCACTTTGTAGAGCAGATCGCCGAGCAGGCGCGTCAAGACGAGCGCTGCGCCCGCGCCCAGCAGAACGCCGCTCGCGGTCAAAGCGAGACCGTGCGACATGACTAGCCGCAGCAAGTCCGATGCATGCGCGCCCAGGGCCATCCGCAATCCCAGCTCGCGCGTGCTCTGCGAGACCGCGTACGACATGACACCGTAAAGCCCAATTCCGGCGAGCAGCAACGCCATGCCGCAGAAGATCGCGAGCAGGATGACCGCGGCCCGGTGCGTCCATGACATGCGATTGACTCGTTCACGCAGCGTAATCACTTCGCCCGGGCCCAGATTCGCATCGAGAGCGCGCACTTCTCTGGACAATGCCTTTGCCAGCGTTTCGGGCGCGAGCGTGGTGCGGATCTCAATGGCCTGCACGAAGGAACCGGCCTGACGTACCGGCAGGTAGAAAAACGGCTTGGGCGTCTCCCGCAACGTCTGATACTTCGACACTTTCGCCACACCCACCACCTGCAACCAGCGTCCTTTCACCTGCAGGCGCCCGCCGACCGGATTTTCGCCGCGCCAGTATTGGGACGCCATCACGTCATTAACGATGGCGACGGGTTGCGCGGTTTCGTCGTCGGCGCGCGTAAAGTCACGGCCTGAAACCACAGGGATGCCCATGGTTTCCAAGTACCGCTCGCCGACATCGTTGTACTCGACTGTCGGTGTTTCGCCGGGCCGGGTATCGTAACCATCGACCGCGATTGGAGCCGAAGGGTAACTACGATAGCTGAACGGCGTGACACGCGACAAAGTAGCCGATTCCACGCCGGCGAGCGCCTGAAGGCGATCAATCAGCTCATTTTGAAAAGTTTTTCCGCGCGCGGTATCGTAACCGGCGCCTACCAGGTCGACGTAGGTCGTCAGCACGCGATCGGCCGAGAAGCCCAGATCGGCGTCGCGCATTCCTTGCAGGCTCTTGAGCATTAGGCCCGCGCCGACCAGTAAAACGAAACTGAGCGATACCTGCACCAGGACCAAGCCCGAGCGGACATATGTTCTGCCGCGGCCGCCGACAACGGTGCCGGATTCCGATTTCATGGCCCCGGCAAGGTCGACTTTACTCGCTTGCAACGCCGGGATCAGCCCGACCAACAGCGTCGAGATCAGGCAAACGCCGGCGCTCAACGCCAGCACGCGCCAATCGATCTCAGCGGGTAGATTCACCATCACGCCGGGATAGGAGGGGAACAGCAGCACGATCAGGTTCCGGCACCAGTTCGCCATAAGGATTCCGCCGGCCGCCGCCAGAGCCGTCAGAATCAGACCTTCGGTGAGGAGTTGCTTGAGCAAACGACCGCGTCCGGCGCCGAC